>NZ_JBSXNH010000061.1:0-56496 GCF_056857535.1 Vreelandella sp. L-25 | reverse complement strand
AAACGCTGGAAGCGGATCAAGGGGTTTAACCAACTGAAGCTGGTCGTGAATAACGTTCAGTTTCGGGATGGAGAACGGGTGGATGATCAATCCGGCAGAGACGCCGCCTGATGCTCATACACCAGATTTGACAATAACTCCGGTCGCAACTATTCCTGTAACAAGATAAAGCCTTTGTCTGGCAATAATTTCGAATTGGTCAATGAGGGAGGCGAGATCAGGAATGTTAAATTATACGAAGGGAAGCATCACGGACTGGAGTAGGGTACCCGGGAATTATTTTCATCGGGCATCCTGGCAAGAGAGTGAGGGGCTATTTGGTTGCTCGATCCGAGGATTGGATAATGAGTTTTTTGGAACTGTATAGTCTTTTACTTGCCCTGGTGGTCGGCATCGTGGCTACCATCCTGGGCCTTTACGGGTTTGTGCGCGTGATGGGCTCTGCGCGCGGGGAGCCGGGCAAGGATGTGCCGGCAAGCTCCGGTGTGCTGTCGCGGGATCCGGTGTGGGGGCGCTATCACGCGCGTTACTACGGTTACGCATTGTTGTTCCTGGCCTTCGATATGGAAATGGCGTTCATGTACCCATGGGCCGTCGTGTACAAAGAAGTAGGGCTGGTTGCTTTGTATGATATGGGCGTATTTCTTGCCATCCTCTTTCTGGGCCTGCTTTATGGCTGGAGTCAGGGGGCATTGAGGCGTCAATGACTTCTGATCATCCCATTAACACCACAGGTTCGCGTCAGAGGCAGACACGGTTTGCCGCTCTTCAGAAGTGGGTTTCCCGTGCATTTGCGCGTGACCTGAGTTGTCTCATCGTCCCGGGACAGGATGTCGCTCTGGCGCATGGCTTGAATGTGAGTGCCACCGGCATGCGTGTCAGCGCCTCACCCCGTGATGCGAATGTGCTTCTGATCGTCGGCGGGCTTTCAGAAAAAATGGGCGAGGTTGCAACGGTGCTTTATGCGCAGATGCCCCGGCCCCGCACTATTCTCATGCTTGGCGGCAAGACGCCATCGTCTTTTCCGGATGCTGATGTATCAGCGGGTCTGTCGCAAAAGGCACTGGCCGACGCGGTTGGGCGGCTGAAGCGGGCACTGGCGGAAGGTGCCTTCGCTACTTCAGCGGAGGATTTTGATGCCTCCGTCCTGCACGTCAAAATCGAGTACGTCTGCCCTATGCACCCGGAAGTTGTCGAAGACGAGCCGGGCAGTTGCCCCAAATGTGGCATGGATCTGGTAGCACGCGAAGCGGGGGAGCAAACCCCTGAGGGCGGCCACGATCATGAACATCACCATGATCACGAACACCAGAGCCAAGACCACGACCACGACCACGACCACGACCACAGTAACGAACACAGTAACGAACACCAACCGGAACACGCTCACGAAAATGCCGGGACCGAATATACCTGCCCCATGCACCCCGAAATTGTTCGGGACGAGCCTGGCAGCTGCCCCAAGTGCGGTATGGACCTGGTAGTCCGCGAGGACGGGGAAGATGAGGGCCACTCAGAACATGAACATTCCAGCCATGATCACGGTGAGCATGAGCATGGAGGGCACGATCACGGTGGCCACGATCATGGCGCCTCGGGATTCATGTCGATGATTGAAGTCACCAAGGATCTGCCACGCAGCGCCGATGGCCTGCAGATGGACTGGCTTGAGGTGCCGTTCGGTCCGGTCTTCCCCGGCTTGCCCGGCGGACTGAAGTTGACGCTGACCCTTGATGGTGACGGCGTAACGGAGGGGCAGGCGACCTCCCTGGTGGGGGTGACCAGCGAAGGTGAGAATATTGAAGAAAGTGAAGAGATGGATGCCGAGACCTTCATTGGGTATCTGTCAGCCGCAATTCCACTGGCACCGGTGAGCTACCGTCTTTTAGTCTGTCTGGCAATAGAGCAAGCGGCAGGGCTGGAGGACGATTCGGCAAACGCCGGTGCTCGCACCGGCGCCCTTGAGCGTGAGCGCATCGCCAGTCACCTTGGCTGGCTGGCTCAGTTAGGGCGCCAGCTCGGCTTTGCCTGGCTGACGCAACGGGCAGCAACTCTGCAACTGCAAGTCAGAGAGGCTAACAGGGACAGTCTTGCTGCACTGGAGCCAGCGCTGCACAAATTAACTATCCGCCTCGGGCGAACGCCTTTGCTCAAATCTCGGCTTAAGGGTGTCGGCCTACTGCCAACGGACTCTTTTGGTCTGCGCGGGCCCGTAGCGCGTGCTGCGGATGAAGGCGGTGATGCCTGGGCGCGCCTGTGGCAACGCCTGGCCGAAATTTCGGCCAGCCTTGACCTTATAAAGTCGGGCGGAGAACCGGAGCTGCCGGTTCTGCGCGACGTTGGCGATGTGTCAGGAACCGGTGAGGCCACCGTTGACACTCCGCGCGGCGAGGCCCGGTTAAGTCTGAAACTGGAGCGCGGCCATGTGAAGTCATACGAGCTGGACACCGCCTGTAGTCAGCATATCGGCCTGGTCCCTAAGCTTGTCGAGGGCCAGGAACTGGGCGATGCGCTGCTGGCAGTCGGGTCACTGGATCTTTCGCCCTGGGAGGTGACTTCGTGACCGTCGCTATTGTTTTGCTCGCGCTGCTTGGCAGCGCCTGGCTGCTGGCTGTGATTGAGGGCTGGATGGCGACTGGGCGTCTGAGTCCGGCCGCGCCTCTGTTTCGCGGCCTGGCTCACCTCGGTCGTGAGTCCATAGTACCGCGCTCACCAGACCGGGTCTTCTTCGAGGCCGCGCCCGTGCTTCTTTTGGTTGTCGCCGTGCTCGGTATGGCAGTCCTGCCGCTGGCGCCGGACCTGATCATTGCGGACCTTGGCACTGGCGCACTGTTTGTGAACGCGGCCCTGGCCTACGTGCTCGTCGCGGTGATCATGGCGGGTTGGGGGCCGGATGGAGCCTACGGGATGATCGGTGGCTGGCGCTTTCTGGGCCAGCTTATTGCCTATTCCATGCTTATTGTCATGCCGATCACGGCCGTGGCCATGCGCGCTGAGTCTCTGGTGAACACTGCGATCGTTAGTTCCCAGGAGAGCCTGTGGAACATTGTCTACCAGCCCCTGGGCTTCGTGCTGTTCTTCATTGCCGCCATGGCGCTTGCGTTTCGCGCGCCATTCGATCTGCCCACCGCGGAGGGGGAGCTTGGCGGCGGTGTGGATGCCGAGTACACCGGCGTCCGCCTGGCAGTGTTGCGCCTGGCTCGCCTGACGCTGGTGGTTACCCTGGCCTCCGCGACCACGGTGTTCTACCTTGGTGGCTGGTACGGCCCGCTGCTGCCGCCCTGGGCCTGGAGCCTGATCAAGACCCTGGCCGTGGCCGTGTCGATGCTGCTGGCCGGTCGCTACCTGCCACGCATTCGCGAGGCGGATCTGATGCGGTGGTGCTGGGTTCTCGGGATTCCCCTGGCGCTGGTTAATATCATTATTGTCGGTTTACTGATTCTGGTGGTTCCTTGATGTACGCACAGGCTTTTTTCGTTGCCGTTTTCGGGCTGGCTGCCATTGGCTTCGGCGTGGTGGTGTTTCGCACCTCGTCCATGATGCGTTCCGCACTGGCACTGCTGTTTTCGATGACCGCCGTCGGCTGCCTGTTCCTGGCGATGCAAACCGAATTCCTGGGCGTGCTGCAGATCATGATGATGGCCACCGAGATGAGCATCATGGCCATCTTCATGGTGATGTTCATGATGGATCCCGGCGGGCTTGGCGGTATGGATATGAGCCACCAGAAGCGCTTCTCGATAGGTGCCGGGGTGAGTGCCGCCGTTGTCGCCATCGCCGTTGCGCTGCTGTCCGACTGGGGCCCCGCAGCGGAGCAGGTGGTGGACGCGCAAGCGCAGACACGGGCGCTGGGCATGGAACTGCTCGGGCGCTCGATGATGATCTTTGAGACCGCCGGTATCACCATCCTGACCGCAATGATTGCCGCCACGGCAGTGGCAATACCGGTGCAGAACCTGTCAAGTAAAGACGACAAGGAGGCATCGGAATGACCATGATTCTGATCTTGGCGCTTGTGACCGGCGCCATCCTGTTCGGTATCGGAGTCTATGGAGCTCTGTCACAGACCAATCTGGTGATGATCATGATGGGCGTGGAGCTGATGCTGGCAGGCGCCATGGTGAATCTGGTGGCTTTCTGGCGCTTTCTGCATCCGGAAGCCTATTCCGGCCAGATGTTTGTGCTGGTGGTGATGACGGTTATGGCATTGGAGATGGCGGTCGGCTTTGGCGTTGCCATTGCGCGTTTCCGGGCCAAGGGCTCGGTCGAGATGGAAGAAGCGGAGGACCTGAAAGGATGAGTGCAGTACTTCTGCCGATACTGCCGCCGCTGATCGTCACCCTGGCCGTGTTGATACTGCGCCGTGGCAGCGCTGCGCTGGCCCTGGCTGGCGCGACGCTCAGCCTGGCAGGCGGTGTCCGGCTGCTGGCCGGAGCCCTTGACGGCCAGGCCGAAACCCTGCTTCTACCCGGGCTGCCGGACATGCCCTTGCGCCTGGTTTCGGGTCCGATGACGGCACTGCTGAGTGTGGCAGTGGCCACGGTCGGAACCTTCGTTCTGGTTTATGCCATCGGCTATATGAAGCGGGAGTCCGGCCAGGCGCGCTTTTATGCCGTAATGTCGCTGTTCCTGGCGGCGATGCAGGCGTTGGTGCTGGCTGGCGACTGGGTTCTGTTGTTGGCGGCTTGGGAACTCATCGGCCTCTGCAGTTACCTGCTGATCGGCTTCTGGTTCCAGCGGCCGGAAGCCGCAAACGCAGCCAGCCGTGCTTTTCTCTATACCCGCAGCGCCGATCTCGGGCTTTATGTGGCGATATTCATACTCATCGGGTCGTCGGGTACCAGTGAGATTGCCGCCTCTCTGGAAGCTGGCGGTAATGCCTCGACCGCCGCCGGGCTGCTGTTATTGCTGGCGGCCATGGGCAAGTCGGCCCAGGTTCCCCTGCAGGACTGGCTGATGCGCGCCATGGCCGGCCCGACACCGGTCTCGGCGCTGCTGCACTCGGCCACGCTGGTGGCGGCGGGCGCCATTCTGCTAATCCGGTCTGCGACGCTGCTGAGTCCTGAAGCGCTTTTCGCTATAGGGCTTGTGGGTGGTGTCACCACGGTGGCAGCCGGGGTCATTGCGCTGGCTGAACGTGATCTCAAACGCCTGCTGGCGGCTTCCACGGCCAGTCAGTACGGCCTGATGCTGATTGCTGTGGGCGCCGGGGTTCCGATGGCCGCGCTGTTGCACTTTCTCGCCCATGCTGCCATTAAAAGCACCCTGTTTCTTGCTGCCGGTGACTTTCAACATGCCCGCGAGGGTACCGCTTTTGATCAGTTGAAAGGCGTTGGCCGCGCCAGGCCCTGGGCCTTTGCCGGCTTTGCGCTGGCAGCGCTGGCACTGGCGGGCATTCCACCGCTGAGCGGGTTCTTTTCCAAGGATGCGGTAATTGCTGCCGCGCTGTCGGGGCAAGGCGCCGCCTGGCTCGGCCCTCTGGCCCTGGCGGGCACTCTACTTACCGGCGCCTATGTGGCCCGGGCTCTACGGGTGCTCTGGCAGAGCACGGGCGACAGCCGGTCGGTAGAAGGTACTGGCTGGATGCGCGCTGGCATCTGGGGGCTGGCAATTCCCGCCGCTGGCCTGGGTCTGGCCTTTGGTCCCCTGGAAACAATACTTGATCTGCCCGCTCCGGAAACCGCAGGTACCGTCGCCATAGTGCTCGGGCTGGTCGCCGCATTGGTCGGGCTGGCCCTGGGCTGGCTGGTGCCGGTCCAGCGCCTGCTTGGACCTGCCCATCAATGGGCAGAATCGGGTTTGGAAGTTGCGGGCGGGCTTACCGCCTGGATAGGCCGGCCCGCAATGGCTGTTGCCCGGGGCTGTGACCGTCTGGAGGATCATCTGTACGCGGCCGCGCTTGCCATTGGTCATACAGCTCTCAGCATTGCCCGTGGGGGCGAGCGACTGGAACAACGTTTGTATCTGGCCGTGCTTGGCGTCGGCCGCGCCAATCTGGCGGTGGGTCGCTGGGTTCGGGGCGGGGATGAGCGTGGTATAGACGGCCTGATCTTCGCCCTGGTGGCCGGTGTGCGGGACCTCGGCGCGCGGGCGAGAACCCTGCAAAGCGGCCTGATCCATCATAGCCTGGCGATCAGCGCCGTAGCCACCGCTGTGCTCCTGGCCATCCTGTTTTCAGCTTCACTGAGTGTCTAAAGGAACCCTGTACTCATGTTACCACTCGTATCTCTGACCCTGTTTTTGCCACTCGTCGGCGCTGTGTTGATTCTGTGTTTGCCGAAGCCGACGGCACGGACGGTGCACAGCATAGCGATCGCCAGTGCCGCCCTGACCCTGGTCGGCGCTCTGGCCATGTGGCTTCAGGGCGTGAGTGGTGACGGCTTTTCCCAGGTCGAAGAGCTGGTATGGATGCCGGCCATTGGCGCCGCCTACCGGGTCGGGGTTGATGGCATCAGCCTGCCGCTGGTGCTGCTGAGTGCCGTGCTTTTCCTGGTTTCTCTGATCTACGCGTCATCGCTTCGCGACCGACCACGTGCCTACGTAGCTCTGATCCTGCTTCTGGAAACCGCTGCAATCGGTACTTTTACCGCCCTGGACGGCATTCTGTTCTACGTCTTCTTCGAAGTTTCCCTGGTGTCGATGTATTTCATGATTGCCGGATGGGGACATGAAGACCGGCAGCGGGCCGCCCTGATGTTCTTTATCTACACCCTGTTGGGCAGCCTGCCACTGTTACTCGCGATTCTGGGGCTTTACCTCGGCAGCCCCGACCCCACCTTCGATATGCGGGCGTGGATTGCCAACCCTCCCCTCGAGGGGGCGGCGGCCATGTGGGCGTTGATCGCCATGCTGATTACCTTCGCGGTCAAGATTCCTGCGATACCCCTGCATACCTGGTTACCTGCGGCACACGTGCAGGCACCGACCGTTGGTAGCGTCATCCTGGCGGGTATCATGCTGAAGTTCGGCACATACGGGCTGGTGCGGTTCGCCCTGCAAATGACCCCTGACGCCCTCCGCGATGCCGGCATCGTTGTTTTGTTTTTCGGTGTCGTCAGCGCAATCTACGGTGCCTTTGCCGCCCTGGCACAAACTGATCTCAAGCGCCTGGTGGCCTATACCTCAATCAACCACATGGGCTACGTCATTGTCGGCGTTGCCGTTGCCGCACTGACTCTGGACCCGTCGGTGCGTGCCGTCGCGCTGGATGGAGCCGTGCTGCAGATGTTCAGTCACGGCCTGGTCACCGGTGCCCTGTTCTTCCTGGTGGGCATGATTCAGGAGCGCGCCCATACCCGCGAAATGGGGGAGTTTGGCGGCTTGCTCAAAACGGTTCCATTGCTTGGCTGGTCCTTTGTGCTGGCGGCTTTCGCGTCTCTGGGTCTCCCTGGCCTGGCGCACTTCCCGGCAGAGTTCCAGATATTTCTCGCCACCCTGGGCACTACTCCCATCGCGGTTGTGGTGATTCTGGGTATTGCCATTATCGCCGGAACCTTTCTCAAGGCACTGCGTGAAACCTTTCTGGGTGAGCCCCGGGATCGCTGGAATAAAATGCCGGATCTGAGCCCGCGAGAAATTCTCGCGGTGGCGCCCCTGCTGGTGCTCACCGTTGCCACCGGCGTGGCGCCGTCCTGGGTGCTGGACGTTATTCACCGGACCACATCGGCACTGGTGCTGTAATGGGTCGAGATCTCGCATTAATCATTCCGGAAATTGCCGTTCTGTTGACGGCTGTCGGTGCCCTGATCGCGGAAATGCTGCGACAACCCCGGATTTCGCTGATCATTGCCGTCATCGGCCTGGTTGTTGCCACGGGGCTGGCCCTGCGCCTGCTCGGCACAGACACAACGATATTTGGCGGCAGCTTCCGGATCGACACGTTAAGCATCTGGGCCAAGCTCATTCTGCTGCCAGCAACGGTGCTTGCGATGTTACTGGCGCGGGTGGATGTCCGAGGCAGCGCCCGTGAGGGTACGGTCTACAGCCTGCTGATCTTTTCCACTCTCGGCGCCCTGGTGCTGGCGGGGGCAGGGGACACCATGTTTCTGGTGCTGGGCACGCTGCTGACCGGTTTGGCCACCTTCGCCCTGGTCGCCTATCCGGACACCGACCCGGCGACCGAAGCCGCCATGAAATTCTTTGTGTTCGCTTCCGTCACCACTGCCATCATGATTTTCGGTTTGAGCTACTGGTTCGGTGCCTCCGGCTCTACGCTGATCGCCGATCTGCCGTCCATGGATACCATGCCGCTGGCCGTTATTCTCGGGTTCGTGGCTGTGGTAGTGGGCCTGGGCTACAAGGCATCACTGGTTCCGTTCCACTTCTGGGCACCCGACGCCTACGAGGGCGCGCCACTGTCGATTGCCGCCTACCTATCCGTCGTGCCCAAGATTGGCGCCCTGTTTGCGCTCACTCAGGTGGTTCGTCACCTGCCACCGGAAACCGGCTGGGCTGCGGTCATGGCGGGGCTGGCCGTGCTGAGCATGACCTATGGCTATCTTGCGGCACTGGTGCAGGATAACGTCATCCGGCTGCTGGCCTATTCGTCGATTGCCCAGTCCGGCTATTTCCTGCTGGGCATCCTCGCGGTGGGCTCCAGTGAGCTGGCCTTACCATCGATCATTCTGTTCGCCGCCGCCTATGCGGCTATGAACCTGGGCGCTTTCGCGGTTGCCGCCATAGCCGGGCGCACTCTGAACGATTTTAGCGGGCTGGGCCGGTCGCGGCCTTTGATTGCCATCGCAATGGTAGTCTTCCTGCTGTCATTGGTGGGCATTCCGCCACTGGCAGGTTTCGTCGGCAAGTTCCTTCTGTTTGCGGCAGCCATTGACGTCCAGTTCACATGGCTGGCGGTGGTGGCGATCATCAATAGTGCACTGTCGCTGGCAGTGTATCTGCGCATTGTTGTGCCGATGTACAGGGGAGGGGATTCTGCATCCGTTGAGCTTGATGCATGGCTGGGATTCGTGGTGTTTGCGACGGTTGCAGCCACATTCATCATCGGACTGGGTGCCCAGTTTATGATTGTTCGCGACATCGTATGATGTGCCTAGTGTTGTGTTCGGCATCCATGCGAGAAAGCCGCCGAACGCTGACGTGGTCAAGAAATCGCCATCTTACCCCAGCAGACAAACTATGCTGCGCTACCTCAGACCCGGCGAGCCAGCCACCAACCAGCGACCATCGACAGCAACAACGCCACGAGAGGCCAGGTTATACCACTTATTGACGCAAAGGCCGGGCCCGGACAATAACCTGATAGACCCCAGCCTATCCCAAACACAGCCGCACCAATCAATAAACGGGTATCAATATCACGACGTGTGGGCACGATAAACGTTTCCGCGAACAGAGGGCCCTGGCGACGGAACACCAATTGGTAGCCGACAAACGTTGTTACCACGGCTCCGCCCATCACAAATATGAGCGTTGGGTCCCAGTTACCGAAGACGTCGAGAAAGCCCTGAACACGATGGGGGTCAGTCATACCGCCAATAGCCAGACCCAGGCCAAACAACAAACCAGCCAGGTAACCAAAAATCAGTTTCATAAAGAGTGTCCTGTCATGAGTCTGACGACGTAAACGGGAGTTTCGATGGCGGTGATGTCACTTCCGACGGCGGTATCCTGCTGCTGCGGCAGCTCGATCGCGAGATGGGCCTGACCCGCGCCGTCGCTCGCCGACTCAGCGACGAGCGCGACGCTCAGCGCTGCCTGCACCGCACCGAAACCCTGGTCCGGCAGCGCGTGTTCGGCCTGGCGCTGGGCTATGAGGATCTCAATGACCACCATGCGTTGCGTCACGATATCGCCCTGCAGACCGCCGTCGATACCGATGGCGTGCTGGCCAGTCAGTCCACCCTGTGCCGCTTCGAGCAGCAAGCTGACCGGGACTGGGCGATCACCATCCACGAGGAGATGATCGAGCAGTTCATCCGCTCGTTCCGGCGGCCACCCAAGAAGCCGCTCTACCTCGACTTCGATGCTACCGCCGATCGGGTGCATGGCCAGCAGCTCGGGCGGCACTTCAACGGCTACTACAACCACTACATCTTCCTGCCGCTGTTCGTGTTCTGTGGCGACCAGCTGCTGGTCAGCTACCTGCGTCCGGCCTCGCTGGATGCCGCTCACCACGCCGGCGCCATCCTCGCCCTGTTGGTCCGGCGGCTGCGCCAGGCGTGGCCTGAGGTGAAGATCGTCTTCCGAGGCGACAGCGGATTCTGCCGTCCGCTGATTCTCAACTGGTGCGACCGCCACGGCGTCGATTACATCATCGGCCTCGCCGGCAACAAGCGCTTGGCCAAGCTGGCTCTGGACATCGACTACACGTCGGCTATCCGCTTCGAGAAGAGTTGGGAGAAGGAGCGTGTCTTCGGCTTCATCGAGTACGCTGCCAAGAGCTGGAAGGAGCGTCGACGAAGGGTAATCGTCAAGTCCGAGACCAGCCGGCGTGGCTTCAACACCCGCTATGTGGAGCAGCAGTTCCTGTTCTCCGACCGCACCAGCTGCCACGAATGGTGGCCCAATCAGTACCGACTGCTGCTCTCGGGGCTGGCCTACCTGCTCCTGGAGCGGCTGCGTCGGATTTACCTTAAGCGCACCGCCTTCGCCCAAGCCCAGGTCAACACCATCCGCCTGAAGCTGCTGAAGATCGGCGCCGTCATCACCCGCAACACGCGCACCATCCGGCTGATGTTGAGCAGCCAGTACCCGGAGCAGGACCTCTTCCTGAAGCTGGCCAGTAAGCTGGTGCCGGGATAGCGCCGCGGCGTGCTGTCCCCGGCACAGAAAACACATGGGGGTTGGGGGCAGTGCGTCCTGAGCGCAGAAAATTGATCAAAAAGCAGCCAAACTCCACTCCAGATCCCTTTTATCCCCACCGAGCCTGGCATCTGGGGACTTCTGACTGACCCGGTGCAACATCCGGGCTAGGCAGCCTGCTGGCTCCTGCCCTTGCCATTGCTGAAGAGAGCGAGAAGACGCCCCGCTGGAACGAGGCGCTGATCGAGGCGGCGTAGGCAGTGACGCTGGGACCCCGCCCGCTCTTTCTGGTCAACGACATGAGTGCGGACAATGCTCACGAGCAGGCACTCAAAGCGACGTTACTGATCAGTGCCGCCGAGCGAACCACCTGGCACTGCTCGCCGCTGCCGATTGGGCATCGGGGCGCACCGCTTCAGTTTCCCGAACACACGCTCGAGTCGTATATCGCAGGCGCTCAGGGCGGGACCGATATCTTGGAGTGCGACGTCGCCTTCACCGCCAACGAAGCACTAGTCTGCCGCCACTCACAGTGTGACCTCCACGCCACCACCAATATCGTCGAGACGCCATTGGCCGGGTAGTGCAGCGTGCCGCCAGCGTTCGATGACACCACCGGCGCGTTGACCAACGCGGCCGATATACGCTGCTGCACTAGTGACTTGACGCTCGCGGAGTTTCATACGCTGCAAGGGCGTGAATAGCGATGCCACGAGTATCGTGGTGTAAGTGACGGGCACCCCAGGGTGGCGCACAGACCTCTATACGTCCCCTGGTACCTTGATGAGCCATGCCAACAGTATTGTGCTCTTCCAGCAGCAGGGGATCATGATGGCACCGGAACTGAAATCCCACGAGGTCGACATGCCGTTCACCGGGCATACTTCCGAGGGTTTCACTCAGCAGGCCTACGCCCAGAAGATGATCGATGAGTACAAGGCGGGTCCCATTGAGCGTTCGGCTATTTTTTTCATTTTTTCATTAAAAATGAGAACCATTAGCACTAGAATGGCAGCATGATGATTGATGCATTCGCCACCAGGAGTCGTCCATGTTCGAGATCAAAGACGCCACGTTTGAAGTCAATGGCAAACCCATCCTCAACCCCATCGAGCACACGTTTCACGAAGGCAAAGTGTATGGCCTGATTGGCCATAATGGTTCCGGCAAGTCGACGCTCATCAAGCTGATGGCACAGCAGCAGCCGGTCGCTCGGGGCGCGATCCATTTCGATCAGCGCCCGCTGAGTGACTGGGGGCATCGTGAGTTTGCTCGCCAAGTGGCCTACCTTCCTCAACACCTGCCGAGCGCCGAGAGCTTGACCGGGCGTGAACTGGTCGGCTTTGGCCGCTATCCGTGGCACGGTCTCTTGGGGCGCCACACCCAGGCCGACGAAGAAGCCGTGGAACGCGCCATTGCGCTCACGCATACGGAAGCCTTCGCCGACCGACTGGTCGACACCCTCTCCGGCGGCGAACGCCAGCGGGTTTGGCTGGCGATGCTGCTTGCCCAGGGCAGCCGCTTCCTGCTGTTGGACGAGCCGTTGGCGGCGCTGGATATTGCCCATCAAATCGAAGTGCTGGCGCTGATTCGCAAGCTGTGCGACGAGCTCGATTTGGGCGTGGTGATCGTGCTGCACGATATCAACATGGCCTCCCGCTACTGCGATGAGCTGATGGCCCTGCACAGCGGCCGACTCCTGGCACACGGGTCTCCCCACGAGCTAATGCGCGACAGCACCCTGGAAGCCATTTACGGGTTGCCGATGCAAGTCATCCGACACCCCAATGGAGAGCACAATATCGCCGTTGCCCAGTAGCTGGCCGCTGAAAAGTGGCCACCCTGCGTCGGTGGCTGCTGTAGGCTCACGAGCTGATCTGCGCCACCGCATCTTCACTGGCCTGTGCCCGCTGCTCTCCCGTCAGCTCACTCAATTGCCCCTTAGACATCTCCAATAAGCGGTCCGCATGGACGAAGTAGCTGTCGTCGTGGCTAATGGCAAACACGGTTTTGCCCATCGCTTTCAAGTGAGGTAACAGTTCGCGGTAAAACAGCCGCCTGAACTGCGGGTCCTGGTCCGCCGCCCACTCATCCAGCAGCAAAATATCCCGCTCTTCGGCAATCGCCAGCAGCAGTGCCAAACGCTTGCGCTGCCCTTGCGAGAGCTGCGTATTCACCACGCGGTCATCTTGCCATTCAAGCTTTTGCTGCATCTGCAGCCGCTCGAGCCAGGTCGCGACCAGTACCGGGTCAGCCGCTTTGCCACCCGGCCCCATGGTTTGGTCGAACTGGTGAAAATCGGTAAAGACGCTGGCAAAGCGCGCCCGAAACGCAGCCCACTCTTGCGGGCTAAGCTCCTTTCCATCCACACTAATTTGGCCACTTTGCGGGCGGTACAACCCTGACAGCAGACGCGCCAGCGTCGATTTACCGCTGCCGTTACCGCCAATCAGAAACACCTGCTCGCCACGCGCCAGCGTGAGATTGAGCGGTCCCACCTGGAAGCCTTCGCCCCCGGAGGACGGCGTGTAGCGATACACCACGTTGGTGAGCGTTAAGCGCTGCCAACCTTGGAAACGATCCTCCACATCGAAGCCCGGCTGGTACTCCGCTAGCTCCAGGCTGGCCAATTTATCGAACGCCACTTGGGCGCTGATTAACGTGGGCCATGCGCCCACGGCCTGAATCAAGGGCGTGCGTAAAAACAGCAGGGTTAGAGCAAAGGTGGCTGCCACCGCAGGGCTTGCCCAACCCAGCACGTTGGCCATGAAGAACACCACGCCAATAGCGCCCAGCATCATGATGTTGGACCAGTTATTGGCGCTGAGGTGGTAGGTGTCTGCGCGAATAATATGGTGGCGATACGCTTTTGCGTTATCCGTGTAGGATTCATCAAAAAAGCGCCGCGCACGGTCACGGTTAAGCGCCAGCTCTTTGCGACCTTCGATCGCCGATTGATAATCCTTATACAGCCGATCCTCGCTTTCGCGCACCTGATGGAAGTGGCGATACACTTTCGATACCAGCACCCAGCCAACGCCCATGGTGAAGGCCATCCACAGCACGGTGATCACCACCATCTGCGGCGAGAGCCACGCAAGGTACGCCACCGAGGCCAGCGTGAGTACTACGCCCTGCACCAGCTCAGGTAAGCGCACAAAACCAATGGTAATATTGCGCACATCGCTGGAGAGACTTGCCAGCAGCGTCGCGTTACCAAGCTGCTCTAACCGTTCGATATCGGTATCCAGAATCCGCTTCACCAGCCGGGAGCGCAGATCAAAGACGAAGTAGTGGCCAAGCAAGGTGAGCGCTAGCTGCGTGCCCAGCGTGACCGCCAGCAGCAGCGCCAATAGCCCTAAAAATTGAGGCAATGCGGAGAGGGCGCTGCCCGCTTCGATCAGCCGCTGGTTGATGAACGCAATCACCCCCACCCCTAGCCCGGCACTCACCAGGCTCAGCGCTAGTGCGCCTAGAAACGGCCAGCGGTAGTGACGAAAAACCACCCGCAATAATTCCATGCTGCAACCCCTTTACACATAAGCGGCGAATTGTGACGCACTTCCCCGGCAAGTCAAACAAAGAGACTGATTTTCATTTACGCATCTTGGCCCGCGCGCCTTCCTTTACTCGCCGTTGCGGTGTTGATTAACTGCCAGAGCCAACAACAGAGAGGACATCATGGTGGATTACAAATTACTGCATGCACTGGCCACCGTGGTGGAGTGCGGCGGCTTCGAGCGAGCAGGCGACGTGATGGGCCTTTCGCAATCAGCTATCTCTCAACGGATAAAAGCGCTGGAAATTCGTTTGGGCCAGCCGGTGCTGGTGCGCCACCCCGCTCTCGCGCCCACGCCTGCCGGCCAGCGATTATTAGCTCATTACCAGCAGGTGCAGCTCTTGGAGCGCGATTTACACGATGCTCTTCCCTCTCTAGAAAAAGCCGCGCCAAGGCTACGCATTGCCCTGAATGCCGATAGCGTGGTGACCTGGTGGGCCGACGCCGTGGCGGATATCTGCCAAACGGAAGAGGTGCTGCTGGATTTGGTCATTGAAGACCAGGAGGTAGGCTTAAAGCGTCTACGCGATGGCGATGTTGCCGCCTGCCTATGCGCCACACCCAACCCAATTGCCGGTGCCCGCTGCCTACACGTGGGGGATATGTCTTATCAACCGCTGGCATCGCCCAGCTATGCCGCACGCTTTTTTCCGGAAGGCCCGAGCGCAGAGGCGTTTCAAAAAGCCCCCGCTATCGTCTTTGGCCCCCACGACCAGCTACAGCACCAGTTTTTGGCGCAGTGCGGCTACCAAGGGCACTTCCCCTACCACTTGTGCCCTTCGTCAGAGGGCTTCGTGCGCTTAGCAACGGCGGGGATTGGGTACGGCATGATTCCTCAACGCCAAGCTGCTGAACAGTTGCAAGCAGGCCAACTGGTGAGTATCGCACCGGGGCAAGGATTAACCGTACCGCTCTACTGGCACTATTGGCGTCACAGCGGGCAGCTGATTCAGCGACTAACGGAAAGGCTGAGCCATCTCACGCTTTAGCATCATTCTTATCAAATAAGGGCAAAAGGAAGCTACACTAAAGTTGGCTTTTATGGTCAATACCAGCTAATTGATGCTGATTTACAGCAAATACCTAATACTGCCGTCAGCGTTCAGGGTTTCCTGAGCGGAGTAGAAAATCACACAAGCGAACGCTATGGGTGCCCACCGTTGGTTAAAACGCTTTCTGACCAGCCTACTGATCGGACTCTTGAGTTGGTGCTCACAGGTGAGTGCCACGGATACGCTGTCTATCTCACCTGAGCACGCTCATTACTCGCTCAACGAAGTGACACGCTACTGGCACATCGAAGCACCGCTGACGCTGCGCGATGTGCTCGAGCAGGCACCCGAGTTTCACCCCGTTGTTAGCGACTCAGCGCTACAATTTGGCTACACCCAAGGAGATACTTGGCTCACAGCTCGCCTGCACAATGCTTCACCGCGCCCGGCGACCTGGATGGTAAAATTCGAATACCCCTTTTTAGATCATGTGACGCTTTACACTCTGCGCGAGCAGTTTAGCGATGTTCAATACAGCGGTAGCGCCATTCCTATTGCAGAGCGTGCCCTGGCCCATCGCCAAGCGGTATTTCCTATTACGCTGGCGGGTGGAGAGACAGTAACGCTCTACAGCAATGTCATGGCGGCAGGCAGTAAAGTATTGAACTACAGCATCATGACGCCCGAAGCGTTTTATACCCAAAATGACCGCCATAACTTTTGGCTCGCCACCTACTTCGGCATGCTCATAGCTCTGGGCCTTTACAACTTTCTGCTCTTTTTTGGCCTGAAAGAGCGAGTATTTCTCTACTATTCGCTGTTCGCCTTTGGCTTTACGCTGGCCATTCTAACGTTTAACGGCATTGGCACGCTGATGTTCTGGAGCTTCTTGGGAGACCAGACCGCTCGGCTGGTGGCCATTGGTTTTACGTTTGCGTCGGCCATGGCCACCCTGTTTGCCCAAAGCTTTCTCAACACGTGGCGCTATAGCCCTCGCTGGCACCGACTCCTTTCTTGGTTTCGTGCTGCCTGCTGGCTGGCTCTTCTTGCCGCCTTTTTACTGCCGATCCAGCCCGCACTGCGCTTGATGGACGTTGTCGGCTTTAGTGCGTCGCTACTACTATTGGTCTGCGGGATTTACTGTAGCTGGCGGCGAGTACCCAGCGCCCGCTTATTTGTTGCCGCGTGGTCTATTTTTTTACTCGGTGCCGCTGTATTTGCGTTGCGCAACATGGGCGTTTTACCAGCTAATTTTATCACCCTCCACGGTATTCAAATCGGCTCTGCTATTGAGATGTTGCTGCTCTCCTTTGCCTTAGCGTCGCGCTTTAACAAATTAAAATGGAAAAAAGAGCACGCCCAGGCCAATACCGTTGCCATGCTGAAGAAACAGGAAGCGGCCCTAGAAGCTAGGGTCGCCGCTCGCACCCATGAATTAGAACAACTTGCCAATCACGACATGCTCACAGGACTCCTTAACCGGCATGGTTTAGTTCGTTATGCAGAGGCAGCGCTGGCGCAAAGAAGCCATCAGCATGCTCCCTTGGCACTCATTATGTGTGATTTAGACCGTTTTAAACCCATCAACGACCAATACGGGCATGAGGCGGGTGACTTCGTTCTTCAGCAGGTTGCCAAGCGGCTGGAGCACTTGGCGCGCGAGGAGGACCACTGCGCTCGTTTCGGTGGAGACGAGTTTATTTTGCTACTCGAGCATGTCCAGCAGCCAACCATGCTAGACGATATATGCAGCCGCATTGCCCAAGCCGTTAGCGCGCCGATTAAACTTCCTAACGGCGCGCTGGTACATGTAGGGGTCAGTATGGGCGTTAGTCTCAGTAGTGACGAAAACAGCACGCTCGCTCACTTACTAAGAGATGCCGACCAGCAGATGTACGCCGATAAATCACGCCAAACCAAACGCTTTTATGGCTATGGCTCAGCGTGACATGAGGAGCGTTGCAGGCGCGCTGTTAATCAAACAGGCTCATGCGCTTCATCACGTTATCGCGCTTAATTCGCCAATGAAACAGCGCGCCAGCCACATGCAGCGTAATCAGCACCACCAGCGCCCAACCTACACGCTCGTGCCACATAAACAGCGTTTCCGAGAGCGCCTCATGCTTACCTAGTAGCCCTGGCAAATGCCAGTGGAAAAACTCCACCGGAAAACCGCCTGTGGCGGTGGCTGCCCAGCCGAGGAGCGGCATAACGACCAGCCCCACATAGAGCAAATGGTGCACGCTGGTGCTCACAATGCGCTCAAAGGCATTCAGGGGCGGATCGTGATCCGGCACTACAAAGGCGATCCGGGTGATAATCCGCAACGTCATGAGCAGCAGTATTGTGACACCTAGCGTTTTATGGCTGGTATAGAGCAGATTCGTCAGCGTATTTCCAACCAGCGCCAACGTGCGTTCATACCCTAAAAAACCCAGCGTCAGGCCGCTCGCCAGCGAGAGCAGCGCCGCCAGTGCTACCAGCCAGTGCAGCACCCGATGCGGGTAGATATAGTGATCTAACTCGTGCATTCAAAACTCCCTGCCCAGTAGCGTCGTCACCGTTAGCTTAGTTCAGCGGCGTCACGATAGAAAAATGATTGTTAGGTAATGACATACCTTATAAGCGATCCATGCCTATTAGTGATAGATAAAACCAGCTCACCCATGATGGCGTTTCGGTGAGCTGGTTTAAACATAGCTAGTTTAAACATAGCTGGTTTAGGGCACTTACGCGCGGCGCTCCCTATCTCCTCATCACCTCCCCCGACCCAAGTAGCGCGGTTTGGCGACGCCCTCTAACGCTTCAAGTGGAATGGTGAGCGTGGGCTGACCAACGGCATAAGGGGCTATCTCATAAACGTTGTAGGTAACTTCCCAACTATTTTCCAGCGGGGCAATATTGTGGCTCTGGCTAAGCGGCCAGTTGGCAGTAAACTGATCATCGAAGCCCATCTCACCTATCCAGCGCTGATGTGCCTGTACCAGCAGTGCATCGAATGCTGCCTCCTGGCCGTCTAGCAGCATCTCATCCGCTTCAACTACGCGCCGCTCCCGCTCGTCAATGACCATGTATTCGGTCAACGGAAGCCCATGCGCTTGGCCGGCATGATACACATAGCTATTGAGTTCGATGACCAACAGGTCGTGATGACGTGCGTACACCGTGGCTTCCAATAGCGCTTCGCTGGTCATGTCGCCAGGCGCGGCTTGGTTGTCCTCTTCAGCTAGGCTCAGGAAGCGCTCAGCGTACGCGTCCCAGCTCTCGGCAGGGGCAGCCGTCTCGTCGCTGATCGCCATGCCTAGGGTGAGCAAGCGGGTTTGTAGGGCCTCGCTTAACGCAGGCGCCTGGGGAAATGCCAGCGCTGAGATAGTCACCGTCGAACACTGCTCCCCTTGGCATCCCGGGGCCACGTACTGTTTTTCCACGGCCAGCGAGGCCAGTGCAAACGGCTCTGAGGGCGATGTATCAGCGGCCAAACAGCCGCCCAAGAGAAGCGCTCCGGCGAGCGATAGACCCACTCCTAGTGTTTTGAACGTGCGTAGCATCTTAACCTCCTTGTGAATCACTCACCCTATGAGGCGGGCTGATCATCGTAGAACGGCAACGCCCCTGCAGAGCGGCAGGGGCGTTGTTGAAAACGAACCGATACTTCGCGGTCGCGTTTAGGTGTCCGGCTGCATTTCGGTGGGTTCTGCGCTCACCGCTAGTTCGAACATACCGCTGCCGCTGGCGCTAAAACCGCGTGCGCTCACGGTATAGGTGCCGGGCAGTAGCGCCTGCTCTAAACGGGCGTTGGTACCACCGCCGCTGTCGTCGTCAGTATAGGACACGCCTTCGCCGTACAGTTCAAGATACGTATCGAAGTCGTTAGAGCTCATGCTCAGCGTGACGAGCGAGCTTTCCTCTATCGTGAGCTGATAGGTCAGAGCCTCGCCGCTGTACCAGCCGTTGAGCGTTTCATCGGGAGTGAGCGCACCTTCGTTGCGTAACTCGACATCGTTCGGCAGATCACGCGGCTCGATGGCGAGGGTGAACAGCCCGCTGTCGGTGCCATAGGCGGTACGGGCCGTGAGTTGGTAAGTACCCGGCGCGAGAAAATCGGCAATGCGAGCATTCAACTCACCCGCGCTGTCGTCATCTTCGCGGTAGTAATCGTTCGGGCCTTCCAATTCTAGGTACGCATCGAACTCATCGGCACGCATTTCGATCTGGTACATGCCTGCTTCTTCGATGGTTAGCGTGATCTCACGTTCGGTGGTATCGAGCCAGCTATCGATGGGCGTACCCACCGTCATGGTATCGGCATCGCTCAGCTCAATAGTGCGGCTGTTGACGTTGAAAGGCCCATAGCTATGGGCATCAACACCGCTGATCACCACAATGTAATCGCCCCCTCTTCAATACGGTGGCGTACCGTTTCAGCGTTGGCCAATAGCTGGAGCTGGTCGTCATACAGCGCGACCGTACCTTTCAGTGCACCGCTTAAAGCGATTTCCACCAATGTCTCTTCTTCAAGTGAAATAGCGTAGCGAGTGAAGCGACTGCCATCCTTACCGTTAAGCTCGCTGGCAGAAGTGATTTCACCCCGCGCACGCTCGCCCAAGGTCAGATAATCCAGGCCTTGTAGCGCAGCAGGCGTAGTGTCCTGCTCAGCGGTAGTTTCTGCTACAGGCTCTTCCATAGCGGCCGCTTGGTTGGGTAACGCTTGCGCGGCAAAGTAGCCAACGGCAACGCCGCCCACCGCCACAATCAAAAGAGTAAGAGAGGAAGACTTAGCCATGGGTGCATCCTTGTTCATTGGCGAGATAGTGGTCAGCAGTAGAGCGCAGTGATGTCGTACATGAATTATATGGCGCTAAACGAGTTAAAGTGAGCGTTTAATGAAAAATATTGCACCGCACAAATATCATCATTAACTGGCTTCATGGGAACGGCATAACTCACTGAAACGCAAGGGCATACCGGCATGTGATAAAAAGTGAAATTATGCGGCCAATTGCGCCGATCTTCTTAAAGCTTGCCGACCCCTGCATAGCAAGCTACTATCCATACGCCTATCGGCACCTCGTCGACGAATGCGGAGTCCGCTTTACGAACCACTGAGGTACTCCTATGGGAGCCCATAAACACCGACTACGAACGACCTGCTTGGCAGTCGCACTGCTTTTTTTGACGGCCAATCAAGCAGTTGCTCATCAAACCAATGCGCAAACTGAGTTACAAGAAGGGGTGGCTTCTTTCTATAGCGACCGCTTCCAAGGGGCCACCACCGCCAGTGGTGAGCCCTTCGATCAACAAGCGCTGACTGCAGCGCACCCGAGTCTGCCCTTCGGTACCAAGGTGCTGGTCACCCGCCCCGATACCGGACAAGAAGTCGAAGTCATGATCAATGATCGTGGCCCGTTCGTAAAAGGACGCGTGATCGACCTTTCTAAACGGGCAGCGCGAGCCCTCGGGATGATTCGCCGAGGCACGGCACCTGTAATGATCACCCTGGTAGATTAACGGATAACACATCCGCAAGCGTGTGATACCCCTTAAGCGATCAGCGTTGCAGCAAATGCTGAGTAAAGCGGCCCCACCCAGGGCCGCTTTTTTATATGCTCGTGTTAAGTCCGCGAACTTGCATGCGTGCTAATGGTCTCTACCCTGCTAGAAGCGTAACTTACCATCTTGATGCAGGAGGCAGCGATGCTATCTCGTTTTTATACCCTCACCGACCACCCCACCGGCCTACCTAAGCGCGAGCTATTTTCCTTAGAGAGCCAGGAGCTTCCCGACCTAGATGAAGGCGAAGTACGCATTCGCAATCACTGGCTCTCGGTAGACCCCTACATGCGTGGCCGGATGAGCGGCGTGCACACCTACGTAGCGCCCTTTCAGCTTGGAAAGCCAATGGAGGGCGGCGCGATTGGCGAAGTCATCGCCTCTAACCACCCCAACTTGAAAGTGGGCGATAAAGTGAGCCACATGGGCGGCTGGCGCGATATCGCACAGCTGCCGGGAGATAGTGTCACCGCTCTTCCAGATCACAACGTGCCAGACCAAGCCTACCTAGGCGTTCTGGGCATGCCCGGCATGACCGCCTGGACAGGCCTTAACCTGATTGCCGAGTGCAAGCCGGGCGATAACGTTTTGGTGAGTGCCGCCAGCGGCGCGGTGGGGTCTCTGGTGGTGCAGCTGGCAAAAGCAAAAGGCTGCCATGTCGTGGGTATCGCAGGTGCTGCGCATAAGCTTGCTTGGCTGGAGTCGCTAGGCGTTGAACCGGTCAGCTACCGTGACCGCAGCGCGCAAGAGTTAAGCGATGCCATTAAACTCGCCAGCCCCAACGGCATCGACGTCTATTTTGAGAACGTAGGCGGTATCTGTTTGGAAGCGGCACTCAGCCAACTTAACGAAGGCGCACGCATTGCCGTCTGCGGGATGATTGATGGCTACAATGCGGAAACCCCAGCCCCAGGGCCAAGTAACCTGTCGCAGTTGGTGGCACGTAAAGCCAAAATGCAGGGCTTTATTGTCGCCGACCACTGGGCCAGCTATGGCTACTTCTTAAATGAAGTCGCTCCTCAGGTGGCTGATGGCAAGCTGGACTATAAAGAGACGATCAAAGAAGGACTTGAAAGCACGCCAGACGCCTTTTTAGCGCTGTTTGAAGGCGGCAATACCGGCAAAATGCTGGTGAAGCTATCTGATTAAGCACCAGGCTGCTGTTAACGGGGTTACGCTAGGTTAAATCTGACACCTTTCCCAGCTTATCTATCTGAGCCGCGCTATGGTGAATAGCGCGGCTTTTTTGTCGATAGAAATAATTAGCCAGCAAAGTGTTAGACCAAAAGCGAATTGATTATTAAAATCACAGCTAATCAATGTGTGTTTTAACCCATCGGCGCTGCCGATGGGTTAGGGCACGTTGTGGAGCCGCTGCTTTGATGTTTATCAAAGCAGCATCAACTTGTTGTCAATAGGGGTTTACCTCATGGATGAACACACGCGTGATCGTGGCAAATGGCCAGCCTTGCTGCTGGGTTTGCTGCTAGCGATAGCTGGCGTAGCACTTGCCGTAGGTGGCGGCCAACTGCTTATGCTGGGCGGTAGTGCTTACTACTTAATTGCTGGGGTCGCCGTGGTGGTGGCTGGGCTGCTGCTGGCCTTGCGCAAAGGCGCAGCACTTTGGCTATACGCCCTCATTTTGTTCGCCACCCTGGTGTGGGCGCTTTGGGAAGTAGGCCTAGACTGGTGGCAACTGGTACCTAGGGTCGCCATTCCCTGCCTAATCGGCATCATCATGCTGCTGCCGTGGTGGCGCAAACCGCTCAACTCGCGCGGTGGCAGCCTCGCCCTTACGGCCAGCATTGGCGCGGCTATCATCGTCGCTATTGCCAGCCAGTTTAGCTACCCAGGCACCATTGAGGGCAGCATCGAGTCTGCCAATAACACCGAGGCGGTCAACCCGGCCCAGGTCGCGGGCGACGACTGGCCTGCCTACGGTGGTACCAATGCTGGCACCCACTACTCGTCACTCGACCAAATCACGCCCGAGAACGTTGGCGAATTGGAAGAAGTGTGGCGCATTCAAACCGGCGATGAACCCGGCCCCAATGCCCCGCCGGAAATCACCAACCAGAATACGCCGCTGAAAGTCAACGACAGCCTATATATCTGCACCTCGCATAGCCGTGCCATGGCGCTGTCACCGGAAACCGGCGAAACCCTTTGGGAGTTTGATCCCAATATCAGCACCATGGGCGCAGACGATTTCTCCGGTTGGGCCCACATGACCTGCCGCGGCCTCGCCTACTATGATGCTGCTAACTACGATTCTTCTAACGACGAAGCCTCGAACGACGACGCTGAAAATACAGACAGCAGCGCTAACGATGGCACGACGCCTGCGGAAAACGGCGCGGCCGCCGCTCGCGTGCTGTTTGATGACGGCAGCCAGTTCGACCTGGACCTGGCCTTCCTGCTCTTCATCAGCGGCCTAGGCGATAACCCAGCGTCTGAGGACGGCGGTGAAGCGGCCATGCTCAGCGCCACGGACGTAATGTGCCCGCGCAGGCTCTACTTGCCCACTGCCGATGCCCGCCTGATTGCGCTGAATGCCGATACCGGCGAGCGCTGCGAAAGCTTTGGCAACAACGGCGAAGTGGATCTCACCAATAACATTGGCGAGTTCTCCCCCGGCGGCTACTACTCCACCTCCCCGGCCACGGTGACGGAAGATTTGGTCATTTTGGGCGGCCACGTCACCGACAACAGCTCCATCGACGAACCGTCCGGCGTGATTCGTGCCTTCGACGTGCATACCGGCGAGCTGGTGTGGAACTGGGACAGTGGCAACCCAGACGACACCGCCCCACTCGAAGAGGGTGAAACCTATACCCGCAACTCTCCCAACGTGTGGGCCCCTATCAGCGTCGATGAAGAATTAGGGCTGGTGTATCTGCCCATGGGCAACGCCACCCCGGACCAGTACGGTGCCGATCGCTCTGAAAACGATGAAACGTATAGCGCAGGACTCGTAGCGCTGAACCTGAACGACGGCCAAGTGGCCTGGGTCTACCAATTCGTTCACCACGACCTGTGGGACATGGACACCCCGGCTCAGCCGGTTCTGATCGACCTAGCAACGGCTAACGGCACCCAGCCCGCCGTGATTCAGCCCACCAAGCAGGGCAGCCTTTACGTGCTCAACCGGGAAACCGGCGCGCCCATCGTGCCAATCGAAGAAGTGCCCGCACCGCAAGGGGCTATCGAAGGCGACTGGACCGCAGAAACGCAGCCACGTTCGGCGCTGAACTTGCTGCCACCACCGCTCACCGAGCGAGATATGTGGGGCGCGTCACCGTTCGATCAGATGATGTGTCGCATCCAGTTCCGCTCGCTGCGCTACGAAGGCCAGTACACGCCGCCCTCCTTGGAAGGCAGCATCGTCTACCCGGGTAATGTGGGGGTAATGAACTGGGGTGGCGTTGCGGTCGACCCTGAACGCCAGGCGCTATTTACCGGTGCGAAGTACCTCGCGTTTGTTTCTACGCTGGTGCCCCGTGACCAAGTGCAAGAGGGCCAAGGCTCCGCCAGTGAACAAGGCCTACAGCCTAACGAAGGCGCACCCTATGCGGTAGAACTAGGCCCGCTGCTTTCCGTGCTGGGCTTACCCTGCCAAGCGCCCTCCTGGGGCGATGTGGCAGGTATCGACCTGCAAGCGTCGGAAGTGGTGTGGAAACATCGCAACGGTACCACCCGCGACAGCATGCCCTTTGGCCTGCCGATTGGGTTGAACGTGGGCGTGCCCGCGCTGGGCGGCCCGCTGACCACCGCTGGCGGCGTCTCTTTCTTGAGCGGCACGCTGGACCAGTACTTACGCGGCTACGACATCACCACGGGTGAAGAGCTGTACAAAGCTCGCTTACCCGCCGGTGGTCAGGCCACGCCGATGACCTATACCGGCGCCGATGGCCGCCAGTACGTGGTGGTGACAGCCGGTGGTCACGGTACCTTTGGCACTAAGATGGGTGACTACGTGATTGGCTACGCGTTACCGGAGTAACCGCTAGCTCTACGGAGTCAGCTAGTGCTGGTGGGAGGGAGCTTCAGCTCGCGACTGGTGGCTTAGCCAAGGCGCCTGACGGCGCCATTCGCCCGCTAAAGCGGCCTCCCACAGCAGACTTACCAAGCGTAACTGATAGATCAATACTTTAACTGACTGATATGGCGGCCATAGGCCGCCCTTTTTGCATCTGGCGCTACCTGAACCCTGAGTCAGCCTTAAGCATAGCCAGCGTTAAAAACTCAGCTCGACACCACCATAAACGCTGCGCCCTGGTGCGGGTTCGTAAAAGCGTCCAAAGGTGCCGTTCAAGCGCACATTGGAGTAGTGCTCTTCATCCAGCAGGTTACGCAGGCCCACATAGGCGCTTAGCCGGGTCTGTTGGCTCAGTTGCCAGCCGTCGCCCACCCGTAGGTTCACCAGCCAGTAGCTATCCACCGACGTCTGGTTGGCGTTATCGGCCACCAAGTCACCGACGTATTCGGTCTCTAACGTGGCGAAGCGCTCGTCAAGGTTCTCCCACGTTAGCTGGTTCACCCAGGTTTGTTCCGGCAGGCCGGGAATGCGGTTGCCATCGAAGCGTTCAGAAGGAGTGGCAAACTCGTCGAACTCGTAGCGCGCCAGGGTCAGCGCACTGTCCAAGCGCCACTGGTCGGCCAACTGCCACCCCAGCGCCAGCTCGACACCATCACGGTTGGTATCCCCGGCGTTCTGGTAGAACGTACGGCCGCCTTCGTCGTAGGGTACCAGCTCATCGCGCACGCGGACGGAGAAGAGCGCGACATCGTAATCCAGCGCCAGCGGCTCGATGTAACCACGCAGCCCCACTTCACGGTTCCAGGCTTTTTGCGGCTCTACGCTGGGGTTGAAGCCACCGCCAGCGGGGTTGGCAAACTCAGAGAACGTCGGCGTCTCGAAGGCCGTGCCGGTATTGATATACGCTTGGTGCTGCGGGCGATAGCGGTAGCTCAGCCCGGCAGAGCCGCTCCATTCGTTGAAGGTGCGCTGGCCGCTCTGGTCGCCATCGGCGGCAAAATCGTCGTCGACATCAAGTGCCACCCGGTCAAACCGTGCGCCCAATGAGAGCGAAAGCTGCTCTGACAGCGCTAAGTCCCCCTGGGCAAACACACCAGTGGAAGTCGCGGTTTGGGTTTCATCCGCGAGCGGCTCGCCCACCGCCCCTTGGGGATTCACATCGTTGCGGAAGCGGTCATCTTTCTGGCGTGCGGCATCCACCCCAACGATGTAATTCAGCGGCAGGTTGCCTAGCGTTACCTCGTGGTGATATTCGGCGCTAGCGCCCATGTAATCGCGCTGATAGCCCAAGCGGCTGCTGCCCACAAACGGTAGCTGTTGCTCAAAATCCCGCTGAGCGATAAAGCCTTTCAGGTACAGCTCGCCCTCCCCTGCAGACAAATCCTCGTATTGCAGGCCGATCAACTGCTGGTCGACGGTTTGACCGGCATCTAGCGCCAGCGAGTTCGGTGCGGCTTGGTCGCGCCCTTCGGCCACCTCGCGGGCGTTGAGCGCGCCGGGGTCTTCCGAGCGGGGGTTATCCAGCAAGTTGATGATGGCGGTGAGTGCCCGATCGCTGCCCAGCTCACGGCGCAGCTTGGCATTGAGTAGATACTTCTCGGTGGAACTCTGCTCCCGGTAGCCATCTACGTTCAGCCCGGTGAGGCTGATATGGTGCGACCAATCCCCCTGCACGCCGCCATTTTGCAGCGCCACTTTCTGGTAGCCATCGCTACCGGCACCCATGCGCAGCCGAGTGCCGGGGTTGTCGCGTCCATCGGCGGTGGTGATGTCGATCACGCCACCCGCCGCGTTGCCGTAGAGCACCGAGGACGGCCCACGAATGACCTCAATGCGCTCAGCGCTATCCAAATCAATCGCATCTAGCTGGGCCTGCCCATCCGGCAGCGTGTAAGGAATACCGTCCACCATCACCGTAATGCCTCGCACCCCAAACGGCGCACGGGCACCAAAGCCGCGAATCGAAATACGCTGCCCCTGGGCAAAATTATCGCGGTTCTGCAGGAAAACGCCCGGCACCCGGTTGAGCGACTCATCCAAACGCACCCGCTGCTGGCCTTGGGCAATGGTGTCTTGATCTATCGTCGAGACCACAGCAGGCGTGGCGTAAATCTCACGCGCCAAGCGCGGTGCGCTGACTTCTACAGTGGGCAGTACGGCTTCTGTATCGGTTTGTGCCCATACGGGGGCGGAAAAAGCGGTGCTGAGTAACAATAATGAAGGAGGGAGATAGCGAGTCATGGCATCCTTTCCAATGAAAAATCCCAATGAATCATCAGTGAGCGCTCAACGTTATGACGTTCATCGGGGAACGGCTACGTAAAATGGTAGTGGTATGATGGAGTGACTAATTAGCCAAGTGTAGGGATTAGTTCTACACTGGCGGCTGGGCAACATTATACTAACGGTGTAAGCAAAGGAGGCTACATGGCGTTTACCGCGACTGACCCGATCAAGATGATTTTTGCGGTTATCTTTCCCCCGCTAGGGGTGTTTTTTGAGGTCGGTTTCAAAGGACACTTTTGGCTCAATATCCTGCTGACGCTCTTTGGCTTCATTCCAGGCATCATTCACGCCTTCTACGTCATATTGAAGCACTAGCCTCTCTCATTGCGTAATCTCTCATTGCGTCATTAGTTTAACAAACGCCGCCTTGCATTGCGCAAGGCGGCGTTTGTTAAACTCTGGTTGAAACGGCTTAGGCGCTGACTAATACGCTGCCAAAGGGTCCATCACCGGCGTTGAGCGCCTCTTCTGCTAGCGCCACGGCGCGTTCTAAGTAGCGATACTCATGATCGTAAACCATGCTGCCCCCCCTATCGTCTGAATACGGATTAGCCGTTCTCCACCGCGTGGCCGCCTTCTTCATCAGGCGCTTCAGCCAGCGTATGCCCTTCACTTCGGGCAATCACGGTCGTTCCGACCAAGTCTCCCGTGACATTCAGCGCTGTTGCACCCATGCCTACCAGGGCATCAATGGCGGTTAATAGCGCCACGGTTTCAATGGGCAGGCCTACTTGAGCAAACACGGTGGCAATCATGATAATGCCCGCCCCCGGCACCCCAGCCGTGCCTACCGTCACCAGCGTGCCGATCAGCACAATCTGCACCATGCTCATCAAATCCAGAGGCGCGCCAATCACGTTGGCGGCAAACACCGCTGAAATGGCAATACGGATGGCGGCACCGTCCATATTGAGCGTTGCTCCCAGGGGCAGGCTAAAGCTATAAATGCTTTTCGGGATGCCTAAACGCTGCGCGGCGTTAATCGTGACAGGCAGTGTGCCGGAGCTGCTTTGGGTTGCAAACGCGGTGGCCATCGGCGTGCGCGCCTCACCAAAAAAGCTGCGTAACTTCACGCCAAACAGCAGCATCACCGCGCAGTAGATCAACAGCTGTGCGCCGAGTGCGATGTACAGCACCATCACCATGTCACCCAACGAAAGAAGCGTTTCCATCCCCTGCTGGCTCACCGTTTCAGCAACAATGGCAAAGACGCCAATGGGCACAAAATGCAGCACCCCCGACATCACTTTCAGGGTGACTTCGTTTAACCCTTCAATAACTTGATAAAGCTGCTCGCCAAGCGCGTGCTGCTGCTCGGATTGGCGCATTTTCAACAGCGCAATCCCGAATACCAGCGCGGTAAAGATGATGCCCAGCATATTGAGTTCGGCAAAGGCGGCCACGATATTGCCCGGCACAATATTGAGCAGCGCATCGACCACACCGGGATTCTCGGGTACCGAGAAGCTCGCGCTGTCGTTGAGCGTCATGCCGCTGCCTGGGCTAAATAGCGTTGCCACGGTTAAGCCCACCACAATGGCGAATGCAGAAGAGGCCAAATAGTAAATAAACACTTTGCCGCCAACGCGCCCTGCGCTTCCTTCCCGAGACTGATTCACCCCTACCATGAGCGTAAACAGTACAATCGGTACGATGAGGAAAGTCAGGAGACGAAGCAGTAAATCGCCCAGCGGTGCCAGCCAAACGGCCACCCAGTCACCGCCCACAATACCCACCAGAACCCCCATCACCAGCGCAATGGTGACGCGCAAAATGAGCGACGCTTGAAGGTAGCGCTTCCATAAATATGTCATTGAATGCCCTGTTGGTTTAAATCAGGTTGGTATAAATCAATGGAAAACCACGTCATGTAGCATCATCGCGGGTTGCCAAACCAGCGTGGCGTTTGCTTGAGCTCCATTACGCCGACTAAATAGCTTAGCATGGAGTCTCCCGCCACTTTAGCTAGGATAGACGGCGTGCCCCTGCTCAACACTATTGACTGGAGCCATCATGAATACGATCAACGCTAAAAGACGATAGCACCTGGAAAATGGGTTGGAAGTAGCGAACCTACCACTCGCTGCCCTATGAAAATAAATGCAGAAAGGCTTTGACCTAGGCTAAGAAGCATGACACTGTAGCGTCAGTTGGTTAGCAAGCAGCATGGTTTCAGAAGTGTACGATCTTTTTCGGCAGCCTGATATTGTATTCCTTGTTTCACCCGCTACTTCATCTGGGTAATACCAGGAATTTTATTACGGCGCATTAGCGCGAAAGGATTTACACAATGGCAACTGGCACAGTTAAATGGTTTAACGACACCAAAGGCTTCGGTTTCATCGCTCCTTCTGACGGTGGCGACGATCTGTTTGCACACTTCTCCGAAATTCAGTCTGACGGCTTCAAAACCCTTCAGGAAGGCGCTAACGTTTCTTTCGACGTTACCCAGGGTAAAAAAGGCCTTCAGGCTTCTAACATCAAGCAAATCTCCTAAGTCCTATCTTTCTAGATAGCACTGAAAAGTTTGCTAGAACCCTCACCCATTAGGTGAATGGTTCGAACAGAAAGGCCCGCCTCGGCGGGCCTTTTTGCGTTTGGGTATTAAATCCTCTCCCATACGATTAGTTGAGCATCAATAGTCAGCGTTAGCTGCTCCAAGTTAGCTGCTCGCTCGCGCCCCTCCGCACTGGCACGATACAAATGCGGCGTCATGGTCAGCAAATCGCGGATAACGTCTGCCCCTTCTAATGAAATAGCGTAGCGAATCTGCTCGGAAGCTCGGTGGGCAAACCCTTCCGGTACATCAGGCGCTTTCTCACGTGCAGGTTTTAAGGTGGGATAAATAATTTCCCGCAGCTCGCGCAGGTGCTCCGGCCCCGCTTCTACTTGAAGCAGTTGCCCGCCCGGCTTAAGTACACGTGCAAACTCACTATGTACTGGAAAGCCAAACATACACAGCACGCTATCCAGCGTTGCTGACTGCACCGGCAATTGGGCGTTACTGCCCACAACCCAACGACTTATGGGAGCCCGCTTATCGTCTTGCTTCGCCGCCGACTGCACCGCCCACTTCGAGATATCCAACCCCATCAGTGACAGCGCCTGCGACTCGGTCATGTATTGGGACAGTTGGCGCAGGTAGTAACCCTCGCCACAGCCTGCATCCAGGCAGCTGTACGTTTCTGCCTGCTCACAGTGGCGCATCACCGCCTGGCTAAGCGCCTTTGCTATAGGCGCATAGTCACCCGCCGCCAAAAAGCGCTGGCGTGCGGCCACCATGGCTTTGCTGTCGCCGGGATCGGTGGAGCGCTTTTGCTGCACGGGCAGCAGGTTCACGTACCCTTGCTTGGCCACATCGAAACTATGGTTTGAGGCACACCGCCACGTGCCACCTTCCAACTGGAGCGGTTCGCCGTCTAATGGGCAGGCCAGGGCCTGAAAAGGGGTACGATTCATCGGAAGTTTCTCGTGACGGCTTTTTCTGGTGTGAATAGACGGGCAATATGCTGACACATCATCGATGGGCATCAGGCATCTAAACATTAACGATACCGGAAAGCCCATATAACTCAACTTGAACGGTGAGCGTTGCAACACTCACCCCGTTTGCCGACAGTGCGTTAACTTTCGGCGACTAAGGCGACATACCATGCAACCTTTGCTGCGCATCGCGGGTGCTTGGCCCTACTTGATGGCCATCTTTCTCAATGCCTTCGTAGATCTCGGGCACAAAATCGTCATTCAGAATACGATTTTCAAAAGCTACGATGGCGCGACCCAGGTCGTGCTTACCGCTCTGGTGAATGGGCTAATTCTGCTGCCGTTTATTCTCCTCTTCAGCCCGGCAGGCCATATTGCCGACAGCACTCCCAAAGTACGTGTGCTAAGGCTCTCCGCCTGGGCGGCGGTGGCGGTATCGCTGGGGATCACGGCCGCTTATTATCAAGGCTGGTTCTGGCTCGCCTTTGCGATGACGCTACTATTGGCCATTCAGTCGGCGTTCTACTCGCCTGCTAAATACGGCCTGGTAAAAGGGCTGTTTGGTAAGCCCCGGCTAGCCGAAGCCAACGGGCTAGTGCAGGCGGTTACCATTGGTGCGATCCTGGCCGGCACGGTAGCGTTTACCGCCCTGTTTGAACACTGGGTCACCCCCAGCGCCAGTACGCCAAGCGACCTACTGCGCCATATCGCTCCGCTGGGCTGGCTACTGGTGCTTAACAGCGGCCTTCAGGTCGTCGCCCTCTATCGGCTCAAACTGGATGAAGCACAGCCTGCGGCTACCCCGCTCACCTGGGCACGCTACCGCAGCGGCACTGCGCTAAAAAACAATCTGAGTATTCTTGCCCACCAGCCGGTGCTGCGGCTCTCCATCATTGGGTTGGCGACGTTCTGGTCGGTGGGGCAAGTGCTGCTAGCCGCTTTTCCCGCCTATGCCAAAGAGGCGCTCAGCATTGAGAACACGCTGGTGCTGCAAGCCATTCTCGCCGCCAGCGGTATCGGCATTGCTCTCGGCTCGCTGTTAGCCAGCAAGCTCTCCCGCAACCGTATTGAAACCGGGTTAATTCCGCTGGGTGCTGTCGGGGTCGCCGTCGGACTTTGGTGCCTTCCTCTCCTCACCACGCCCACCAGCCAAGCGCTCAACTTTGTGTTCATCGGCATGATGGGCGGGCTATTTATCGTGCCGCTCAACGCGTTGATCCAGTTTCATGCGGCGGATCACGAGCTAGGCACCGTGCTGGCCGCCAATAACTGGATCCAAAACCTTTCGATGCTGGGCTTTTTGGTGCTCACCGCGCTGTTCGCGCTGGCGGGGGTCGATAGCCACTACCTGCTGCTGTTGGTCGCCAGCGTGGCGATGGTGGGCGGCGGCTACACCATTTCCAAACTGCCCCAGAGCTTAGTGCGCTTTATTCTCAGCTTCCTGATTACCCGCCGTTACCGCGTAGACGTTCACGGGCTGGAAAACCTGCCCGCCCAAGGCGGCGTGCTGCTGCTGGGCAACCACATTAGTTGGGTAGACTGGGCGATGGTGCAAATTGCTAGCCCGCGCCCGGTGCGCTTTGTGATGCTGAAAAACATCTACCAGCGCTGGTACCTACGCTGGTTCTTTAAAGCGCTGGGCTGCATTCCCATTGAGCGCGGCGCAGGGGCCGAGAACGCGCTGGCCGCCGTGGCCGAGCAGCTCAACGCAGGGGAAGTGGTTTGCCTGTTTCCCGAAGGAGCGATTAGCCGCAACGGCCAGTTGGGCGAGCTGCGCCGAGGCTACGAGCGCGCCTGCAAACACGCCCACCCAGACGTGCGCATCGTGCCGTTTTACCTGCGTGGCCTGTGGGGCAGCCAATTCTCCCGCTCGTCTAGTAAACTCAAAGAGCTACGCAATGCGCCGCTGCACCGCTCTGTGGTAGTCGCCTTTGGTAAACCGCTGCCCAAAGACACCCCCGCCGACGTACTCAAACGGCGTATCTTCGAGCAGGCGACCCACTCGTGGCAACACGCCATGGAGGAGCTGCCTTCGCTGCCTGAGGCCTGGATCAACAGTGTCAAACGCAGCCCAAGCGCCCCAGCGTTGGCCGACGCCTTGGGTCGCCCACTCAACGCAGGCCAAGCGCTCACCGCTAGCCTGCTGCTCGCCAAGCGCTTTCGCCACCGTAGCCTCAACGAAGCGACGCTTGGCCTTTTGCTGCCTACCAGCACTGCTGGGGTACTGGCCAATATGGCCACGCTGCTCGCGGGTAAAACGCTGGTGAACTTGAACTACACCGCCAGCCAAGCGTCCCTTGCCTCTGCGCTGCAGCAAGCCGATATTCGCACCGTCGTCACCGCGCGCCGCTTTGTGGAAAAGCTGAGCCAGCGGGGGCTGGCAGTAGAATCGCTGCTGGAAGGTAAGCAGGTGATCTATTTGGAAGATCTACAGGCGGGGATCTCCCGGTTTGAGCGCGTCAGTACGTTTCTTGCCGTGCGCCTGCTGCCCGCTTGGTTGTTACAAGCGCTGTTCTGCTATGGACGGAATGCGGACGCCACGGCGGCCATTCTGTTCTCCAGCGGCAGCGAAGGGCAGCCTAAGGGTGTGATGCTGAGCCACCGCAACCTGATGGCGAATATCAAGCAGACCTCCGACGTGCTCAATACCCAGCACGACGATGTGGTCATGGCCTCGCTGCCGCTCTTTCACGCGTTCGGTTTTACCGTCACCCAGCTACTGCCATTGATCGAAGGGCTGCCGATGGCCAGTCACGCCGACCCCACCGATGCCCCAGGCGTCGCCAACGCGGTGGCCAAGCATAAAGCCACCATTATGTTCGGCACCTCCAGCATGCTGCGCCTGTTCAACCGCAGCCCAAAGGTACAGCCCGCCATGTTGGCAAGCCTACGTGTTGTGGTGGCCGGTGCCGAGAAACTGGATGACAGCGTACGTGAAGGGTTTGCGCAAAAATTCGGTAAGGCGATTTATGAAGGTTACGGCGCGACAGAAACCGCCCCCGTAGCGGCCGTTAACCTACCCGACGCCGTCGGCGTTCACTACCAGCAGGTTCAAAAAGGCAATAAGCCCGGCACCGTGGGTATGCCGCTCCCCGGCACCAGCATTAAGGTCGTCGATCCAGAGAGCTTCGAGGAGCTACCCACCAACGAGCCAGGCATGATTGTGATTAGCGGGCCGCAGGTGATGCAGGGCTATCTCAACGACCCCCAGCGCACCGAACAGGTCCTCAAAAGCTTCGACGGCCAGCGCTGGTACGTTACCGGCGATAAAGGGTTTATCGATGAAGATGGATTTTTAACACTGATCGACCGCTACGCCCGTTTTGCCAAAATCGGCGGCGAAATGGTCAGCCTCAGCGCCGTCGAAGCCGCGGTCAGAGCGGTCGTCGACGACCCCAACATACCGCTGATGGCCGTCAGCCTGCCCGATGCAAACAAAGGCGAGCGCATCGTCCTACTGAGCGAAGCAGCGCTGGACGCCCAAACGCTCAAAACCGCCCTGCGCAGCCACGGTACGCCCGCGTTAATGATTCCCAGCGACTGGCTCACCGTGGAAGAGATACCTCGTCTAGGGTCAGGAAAAGCAGACTTTGCTGGCGCGAAACGGCTTGCCGAAGCGCAGCTGGCGGCTGAATCATCTTAGTAAAAAGGGCAGCGGCATGGCCGCTGCCCTTTCTGGCGAACTTACTCAGCACCGCCGTCCGGTGCGTCACTTGAGTCGTTTGACTCACCGGTTTGTCCCGTCGCACCTTTCTGTTGGCCGCTTGATTGTCTAGCATGCTCCCCACGCGCAATATCATGATGGCTAATCACCACCACGTCGCGGGGCCACCACTCGGGATGTTCGTCGCGGATATAGGCCATCAGCTTCTCACGCACGTTCATCTCAGCGGTCCAGCCCGCTAGCGGGTCCGAGGTCATTAAGTAGCAGGTGACCGTTTGTGCGTAGGAAGTTTGGCCTGTGACGTAGCAGAGCAGCTTATGGTGCTCAATCACGCACTCTTCTTCCTTAGCGAATTCTAAAAACTTCTCACGCACCTGAGAGATATCCGCGCTGAGGTGCAGGGTTAGCTCCATGAAGCGGTACATTTTGGTGCTTTTCACCGAGAGGTTTTCTAACGGTTTGGACGTAAAGTACGTGACCGGCACGATCAACCGCCGCTCATCCCAAGAACGCAGCCGAATGAAGGTGTAGAAAATCCCTTCCACATAGCACCACTGCCCTTCGAAGATCACCAAATCGCCAATGCGGATGGGCTTGGCCAGTGAGAGTTGGAACGACGACAGAATATTGCCCAGCACCGTCTGCCCCGCGATACCGACCAGCACGGCCAACACACTGGCCGAGGCCAGAATGGACAGGCCCAACGATTCGAACAGCTGGATTTGCCCCAGCACATACACCGAAACCGCCACCACGGTGATTAAAATAATCACCCGGCGCAGGGCGTAGAGTGAGGTCAGCAGCCGGCGTTTGTCTTTGGGTTTGGTATCGTCGATTTCCCCCACCAAGCGGCGGGTCATGCGTAGCATAATGGTATCGACCAACCGCAGCGCAATGGTGCCTGCCCCCCAGGCCATGATCGCGATCAGTAGTACCCTGAACGTCGTGGTCGCTACCGCTGAAAACGAGATCACGTAATCCAGCAGCATTTGGGTGACCAATGACACCACAATGAACGCGACGGGCACGCCAATTTGATCAGCAAAAATGGTCGAGAGCCCGGAGGGCAGAATGCGCGCGATCAAACTGACAAGGTAATACGTTGCCACTCCCACTAAGCCAATCGTGATCAGAAAAATAGGGATCGCCAGCCACTCCCAGATTTTCAGCACGCCAAACGACGCTTTGAGCTGCTCGGGAATGTAGCTCTCTAGCATGGAGGGGCCGTACTCTTCGTAGAGCGCGGGAATCGACGAAACGCTCTCCGGCATAATGAGCCATACGGGGTCTTCTTCGCCAACACGGTAGCGGCCTAAGCGCACATCATAGGCTTGGCCTTCTACCTGCAACGCAGCCAGTTCAATGTTGCGCCGTGGCTCGCCAGCCAAAGGGTTTTGGCCAGACGGATCCTCAATAGCAGCGTCTTGGCGGCCAGGCAAATTAGAAGCGTTCAACCACTCGCCGCGCCTTAGCACTTCCGCCAACTGTTTGGCCAGCTCGGCTCCCCGCGTGGACTGCTCGCTAGGATCAACGTCTGCTAGGTTCAACAAATGCGCCGCATCGGCGTAATTTTCCTCTTCGGTGAAGTTTAAAAAGCTGCGGATCGTTTCCCGTGGCGACATACGCTTCGCCTCTTCGGGAACTTCACCCAACCCTGTGTTGATCGCATCCATGGTGAACCAACGCGGGTTCTCGCTCTCATCGCCTTGCGTTTGCGCCATGCCAACGCTAGAGAACAGTAGCGTGACGACCAGCACACCCCAAACGGGCCACGAGCTGTAATTTTTCATACTTGCCTTATTCAGTAAAAGTGAGCCAAGACCCGCCATCAACCAACGGCTTGTGCCGCCCGCCCATTTAAATCAGTGGGCTATCCGTGTCGATGGTTGGTCAAAGTACAGACCACGTTACCTTATCCGGCAAGCAATCGTGGCTATAGCGCTTGGTGGCGTAAGGCGAAGGCAAGAAATGGCCGCTTAGTTTTTCACTCAGTTTTCCAAATTTCCTAGGCGATTAAACGCGTCGTCATACAGCGCGGTGAGCAACAGCTCGTCGATGGCATGAGCCACTCCATGGACGACATGAGCATGGAGAACGATCACATGGACTCCACCGACAGCATGAAAGAGTAACGCCCCTTTCGAGAGCCAGGAAGCTATGACGCGAAACGTACTGATCATCGAGGATAACCCAGGTATCGGCGAGCTGGTTCGTATGCACGTGGCCGAGCTGGACAGAGTGCTGAGGCTGGAAATGGAAGCAGAAGACTATCTCACGAAGCCATTCAGCGTGGCAGAGCTTTCCGTCCGGGTAAAAGCGCTGTTTCGGCGAGTGGATGCTATGGCGTCCGCCTCGCTTGAAAAAATCAGGGCGTATCTTTCTGCCTACGTCTACCGGCTCATTCACCGTGTAAAGCCTGAGCCGAGAGCGCTAAGCGTGGCACAAAAAAGCGCCCACCGACGTCGGTGGGCGCTTGTGTTGATGCGTGTGTGAATGCTTTAGCAGCGTGGCGAATTAACCAAACACACGGCGCAGGTGCGTACGGTAAGCGGCTTTATCACGCTCTACATTCGGCACCTTTATCACATCATTGGCAATAAAGGTCGGCTGAGCCGCAAGGCCAATAAACTCCTGAGATTTGTGGAACGGGAAGTAAACGCCATCCACCCCACGGCCTTCAAAGAAGTTATCCGGCTCGTCGAACGCTTCAATCGGCGCGTTCCAGGTCAGCGACAGCATGTAATGGCGGCCTTGCAGTAAGCCACCGCTGCCATACTGCTTGGTCGGGTCTTGGCGAGAGCGGCCATCGCTGGCGTACAGAGAGCCATGGCCTTCAGTGAAGACTTCATCAATGTAGCGCTTTACGGTCCAGGGGGTGCCCATCCACCAGCCGGGCATTTGATACACAATGCTGTCCGCCCAGAGGAAGTTTTGCACTTCGGTGGCAACCTCATAGCCCTGCTCGATGACCGTTTCGCGCACTTCATGGCCTAGCTCTTTCAGCGTATCCACCGCCACGGCATGCAGGGTATTGTTGAGCTCACCACCAGAGTGGGCAAACGCTTTACCACCATTGATTAACAGTATCTTCATTGCTTCAACCTCACCGAGTATCGTGACCGCCCCGCTTAAAAGAAGTAAGCAGGGCATTAATTGGCAAGCATTGTGTAGTGCAGAGCAACAAAGAAAAACCAAACATCTAGCAAGAGACTTTTGCGCTAAAATCAACAATCAACCTTTTATCGAGGCACCCCAAACCAACAATGAAAAGCACTCTGGAAGAGCAGCAAGCGTTTATCACCGTGGTGGATTGCGGCTCGATTACCGCCGCTGCCGAACGGTTGGGCATTACCGTGTCAGGCGTCAGCCGCGCGCTAAACCGCCTGGAGCAGAAGCTCGGCACGACGCTGCTGCGCCGCACGACCCGCCGTTTGGAACTGACCGAAGAAGGGGAAACCTTTCTCGCCCACTGCCGACGCATCCTGGCCGCCGTGGAAGAGGCCGAAGAGGCCCTGCTCGACCGCCACGACCAGCCTAAAGGCCGGCTGCGGGTCAACGCCGCGCCAAGCTTTATGCAGTATGTGATTGTCCCGGTGATTGGTGAATTTCGCGCCCGCTACCCTGGCATTACCCTAGAGCTGGATACCCATGACCGCTTTGTGGATTTGCTGGAGCAGCGGGTCGATCTAGCCATTCGCATTGGCGCATTGGAGGACTCTTCCCTTCACGCCCGCCCCCTTGGCCATAGCGCACTGCGGGTGCTGGCCAGCCCCGCCTATTTAGCCCGCCACGGCACGCCGCAGCAGGTAGAGGAGCTTTGCCGCCATAGCCTGCTCGGTTTTAGCCAGCTCGACCACTTGAACCACTGGCCGCTGACCTGTGCCGATGGTAAGCGCTTACATATCACGCCCACCCTCTCTGCCTCCAGCGGCAGCACGCTGCTGGAGCTCGCACTCAAGGGTGAAGGGATCGTGTGTTTGGCTGACTTCATGACCCGAGCGCCCCGGCAAAACCGCACCTTGGTAGAGGTACTGCCCGACCACACCGAGCTCGTCACGCAGCCGATTAACGCGGTTTACTACCGGCAAGCCACCCTGTCTCAGCGTACCCGGCTGTTCATGGATTTTTTAGCCGAGCGGCTCCCCGCGCAGTATGCCCACGGCCCGTGAGAACGCTAAGCGCCGCTTGCTTCGCTTTGGGTAAAACTCGGCCCCTGACCTACACTGGGTAGGCAACATAGGAGGTCGTTGCTTAGCGCAACGCTCAGCGACTACGCCTACTCCAACAACTACCAAACACAGTGGGCGACCTTCGCCTCCTGGCTCAACGCAGGCGGGCTAGTGTTTGTTCTTCATCCCACGCTTGGAAAGGCGAACCGCAAGTTTTCGCTTTTCTTCCTTCTTCCTGAGCGGTGGGATGGAGTGTGCGAGCATCTTCTCTGTTCATGCCGGCATTATCGCATAGCTATTTAGATGCCGGGTTAATAAAACCCCATCACGCGGCGGCGCACCGGCCTAATAGCCACCAGCGCCAGCACCACCAACGCTAACCACTCCAACCAGTGGGGCAGCAGCTCTTGCACTTGACTGGCCTGCTCCACTGGGTTCCAACCGGCCAAGGCAACGGCCGCATCGAACAGCCAGCCGACTAGCACGGTCACGGTGAGCACGCAGACAAGGTAGACCGTCAACGCGGTATTACCCAACTCGCGGCGCAAAATGGCCAGCGTTGCTAGGCTGGTAATCGGCCCCGCCAGCAAAAACACTAGCGCCATCCCAGGCGAGATACCCGCTAACAGTAGCCCGGCCGCTACTGGCGTAGCTGCCGCCGCACAGATATAAAGCGGAATACCCACCACTGCCATCAGTATCAGAGCCAAAATACCGCCCGAAAACTGTGCTAGCGTATCCGGCGGTACCAGAGTGACCAGCACACCGGCAAGCAGCAGCCCGGCAAACATCCACGCGCTGATATCATCCAACAGATCGCTAAACGCATAGCGCAGCCCCGCTCTCAAGCCTTCCGGCTCATTGGCGTTAGCGTGATGGTCGTGGCAACCGCTCGAGGAGCAACAGCCACCGGAAGCGACGGTGGGGCTAGCCTTTGCAGCATCGCGGGTAAAGCCGACCAGCAGGCCCGTCACAATGGCCGTTACCAACGCGCCGCCAACACGTAACACCGCCATCAGCGGCCCAAGCAGCACGCTGGTGAGCAGAATCGAGTCCACGCCCACGCCAGGGGTGCTGATTAAAAACGACGTGGTAGGCCCGCGCCCCGCACCGCCCCGATGCAGCGCAATCGCGGTGGGAATCGCCCCGCAGGAGCACAGCGGCAGCGGCATCCCAATCACTGCCGCCCGTACAATACTGCCCAGGCCGCGCCCGCCCATCCAGCGCTGCAGTAGGCGCTCTGGCAACCACGCCTTAATCAGCCCGGCAATCACCAGCCCCAGCAGCAGCCACGGGGCTGCCGTCAGCGCAATTTGCAGCAGCTCGGTTATCAGCGTCATCTCATCACCTACTTGTTCACGGTGGGAATGAGGACTAGCCTAAACCCTGTCATCGTTACAGGGTCAATCCATGACACACGTCTACCGCATTGGCGAAGTGGCCGCCCGCACCGGCTGTTCACCGGAGAGCATTCGCCACTACGAGAAACTCGGCCTGCTGCCGCCCCCACAACGCGGTGAACAGGGCTACCGACACTACGACCAAGCGGCGCTTGAGCGCATCAGCTTCATTCGCCATGGCCGCAACCTGGGGCTAGACCTGCACAGCATTCAGGAGCTGTTAGCGCTCTCAGACCACCCCGACACCGACTGCAGCGCCGCCGATGACATTGCTAGCCGCCATCTCGCGCACCTGGAGGCGCGCATTGCCAAGCTTCAGGCGCTAGCCGACGAGCTGCGCCAAGTGGTTCATCAGTGCCGGGGCGGCAAAGCCGCCGACTGCCAAATCATCCAAACGCTGTATGAGCACCAGCCCAGCTGCAGTGACACCCGCTGTGGCGACCGCCAATCTTTGCTCAAATGACGCGCGCCCCCCCCCCAAAGGAACTGCCCATGATCGAAACGAAGGAAGAACTCGAGGCCATCAAAAAGACATGCCAAGCGATGGTCACCAAAAGTGCCGGACTCTCAGCGGGCACCGCCATCATCCCCGTACCGGGGCTGGATATCGGCTCGGACGTGGCGATTCTGATGCGCATCATCCCCAAAATTAATAGCCAGTTTGGCCTGACACCGGAGCAAATCGACGGCCTGGATACCGAGAGCAAGCTGTTCGTCATGACCGCTATCTCCAACACCGGCAGCAAGATGGCGGGCAAATACATCACCCAGAACCTCATCGTCTCGCTACTCAGCAAAATGGGCGTTCGGGTGGCGGCAAAAGGCGCATCCAAGTTCGTACCGCTGATCGGCAGTGCCGTGGCAGGCGGCATCAGCTTTACCGCCATGAAATACATGGGTAACAGCCACATCGACGACTGCTACCGCATCGCGCTCGCTGCCCTAGAGCACCGCCAGCTCGAACGCGCGGTAGAGGACGACGCCGTTATCGAAGCGGACGCGTACACCCCCACCAACGGCCCCACTCGCCCTGATTCATAACGCAGCGCCCGTCGGCAATGGTATGCTGGAGCGTCTTGTCATCTTATCTAGGAAAAAGCAATGCCCGCTTATATCGTTCTGACCCGTGAACACACCCACAACAGCGAAGAGATGCAGCGCTACAGCGAAAAAGCCAAAGCCGCCCGCGAAGGCCACGACCCGCAGCCGCTAGCGTTTTACGGCGATTTTGAAGTGCTGGAAGGCAGCGCGATGGAAGGTGCGGTGATTCTACGCTTCCCGGACATGGCCGCCGCCCGCGCCTGGTACCAAAGCCCCGCCTACCAAGAAGCCCGCAAGCACCGCTTCCTGGGTGCCGATTACCGCGTCTTTTTGGTAGAAGGCATCGAAGAGGTGTGATGGCGCAACAAGTCACCCTCGATGGGGATGAACTCGCTCGCGGCATTGATGAGCGAGGCAGCGGTGAGCCGGGGCACACCGTAGACCTCGACACGTTTACCGTGCACCTCACGGATTTTCTGGGCTAACAGATCGAAGTCGCCATCGCCGGACACCAGCACCACCACATCCACCTCGCGCGCGGTGTAATAGACGTTCTGGGTATCGACGAAGATGGCGACGCGGGTGGTCATGGAAAAGCCTCGGCAAGTAATAAAACGCCAGCTTCATGAGGCTGGCGTTGGTAAGGGTGCATGGTACCGCGCCGTTATTTAGAATGCGCCCTCTGGGTAGGCACGAGGCGCGATACCCCCACCACCACCGAGCCCACCAAAAAGCCAATCACCGCCGAGCACAGCGTATTGAAGCTCCAGCCCAGCGTGCTACCAAAGGCACCGGTGGACTCATGAATGGCATGCTCGATGTGATGCACCCACTCGTAGGGCGCGTTGAACCAGCCCGTTCCCTCTGCCCCCAGATTCACCATCAAGATATGCCCGCCCACCCACAGCATGGCGATGGTGCCCACTACTGAGATGGTCGCGAGCACTTTGGGCATGGCCGTGACCAAGCCACGGCCCAGGGCTTGTACGCCTGAGTGATCCCGCTGGGCAAGCTGTAGGCCAACATCGTCCATCCTGACCAACATGGCCACCACGCCATACACCAGTATCGTGATCACAAACGCGACCACCACCAAGCTTGCCAGCTGTGACCAAAACCCTTGGTGAGACACCGTGGCCAGCGCGATCACCATGATTTCCGCAGAGAGAATCAGGTCGGTGCGAATAGCACCACTGACGATTTTCTTCTCGGCTTCCGGCCCCTCCTCAACCGCAGGCTTGTCATCGTCATGCTGGCCAGAGAGCTTATGCCACACCTTCTCCGCGCCCTCAAAGGCCAGGTAAGTGCCGCCTATCATCAGGATGATCGGCAATAGCCCAGGCAGAAAATGGTTCAGCAGCAGCGCCACTGGTAGGATAAACAACAGCTTGTTGCGGATGGAGCCCAGCGCGATCTGCTTCACAATCGCCAATTCACGCTCTGCCACTACCCCGTGCAAATATTGCGGCGTCACCGCCGCATCATCCACCACCACCCCTGCCGCTTTCACCGTCGCACGACCAGCCGCGGCGCTTACATCGTCCAGTGATGCAGCGGATAGCTTCGCCAGCGCGGCAATGTCGTCCAGTAATCCAATCAAGCCGCCAATAGCCATGGGTATTTCCTCCGTGAATCAGCATTGCAGATAGTAAAGCACACGGTGGCTGGGGCGGGCGGACTCTTTTATGCCAAGGGCAGTGTCGATTCTCTCCCTTCATGACCTACCCTCACTGCGTCACTTCAAAGAGCGGCCTTCGAGGGAGCGCGCTATGGAGTGAGGGGTATTACCTTGAGGAAGCATTTTCAGGCAGCGTGATTTGCCCCGTTAGATAAGGCGCAACGCGGCCTTTAATCATCACGCGCTCACCTTCTACCACGCAGCTCAGCGCGCCTTGACGTGCGCCACCCTGGCGGACAGTAAGCGCTTGCTTACCCAAACGCGCTGCCCAGTAAGGTGCGAGCGACGTATGTGCCGAGCCGGTCACCGGGTCTTCTTCCACGCCGACCTTGGGGCCAAACCAGCGAGAGACAACATCCACATCATCGCCTCTCGCAGTAACAGCCACACCTCGCCCTGGCAGCTGTTTAAGCCGCTGCATATCCGGCACGAGGCGTTCAATCACACTCGCCTCTTCAGCTACCGCCACAATGTCATCCGAGATCAGCAGCTCTTCGATTTCGATACCGCCCAGGGCAGCGGCGACTTCCGCGTGCATGTCTAGCGGTGCGAGCGTTTTCGCGGGGAAGTCCATCACCAGCGCATCGCCCTCGCGGCGAACGGTTAGTACACCGCTTCTGGTTTCAAAGGCCACCGCCTCGGCCACCACGCCCAAGGCATGAAACACCACCCACGCCGCCGCTAAGGTGGCATGGCCGCACAGATCCACCTCCACCGAAGGCGTAAACCAGCGCAGGTGATAGCCCGCTTCCGTGGGTACGAAAAACGCGGTTTCGGAAAGGTTATTCTCCGCTGCAATGGCCTGCAGCAGCGCATCATCCAACCACGCCTCCAGCGGGCACACGGCGGCTGGGTTGCCCTCAAAGGGTTTTGAGGCGAAAGCATCTACTTGGTAGAGGTCGATTTTCATGGCAGTTACCGAAAAAGAGAGGCGAAAACGCTAGGTTAGTGCCGCTTTCTGGCGGAGGCATCAAGCTCAATCGCGCGTCGTCAAGCGCTGAGCTCGTCTCCGCCTGGAAGCCATCACGGCCACTGCCGCGATGCAAAGGGCAGCGGCAATCCCAGCCCATATAAAATGGGAATAGCCACTCAGCCGCTCGAACAGTGGCGCAAGGGCCTGACCAAACAGATAACCGAGCGTGACCCAGGCCAGCGCCCAGATCAACGCCGAAAGAGCATTGAGCAGGATAAAGCGTGGCCAAGGATAATCGGTCGTGCCGATGGTCACCGCACCGGCCATGCGTAGCCCATAAAGGAAGCGTAAGGAGAACGCGAAAACGTTCGGGTGGGCGTTGAACGTTGTCAGTACACGCCCACCTGCCGCACTACCCTGCACCGAACGAACGATAGCGCTATTGCGCCACCCGTGCCCGAGCAGGAAGAACACTTGATCCGCCAGGAAAGAGCCCAGCGCGAGCGCGATGATAGCGGGCCAAAACTCGATCAGGTGCTGATGAGACAGGATGCCGCCCAGCATCGCACTGGCTTCGCCCTCCAAGCTCGCCCCCACGAACAGCCCGAAGCTGCCATAGTTCGCCACCAAATGCTCAAGCGTCATTTGCGTTCATCCATAAAGTAACCCCGGAACCGTGGGCGCTAGGTAAACGCCCTCTTTATCTCGATTCGGGATGATGCAGAGGATTGAATAGGGCTTTTTAGCGGCAGGCAGCTTATTCAATATGCGAGTGGCGTTCAACAGCAACGCACGCAGCCCACACTCATCAGTGCAGCTAAACCAGCAACCCGTTATTATCCTGCTAACTACTTTGCCTACTGGCATCATGCACACCACACCTACTCACTGGGCACGCTATGCATAACCTATGGATTCCCGTCGTCGCCATTTTCATCGTTGCGGGCCTGATATTCGGCGGCCAAGCCTACTCCGAGGCCCAGCGTGATGCTCATATCGCCGCAAGCATATCGGAACGCCTCGGCAGCCAAACGCAGGCCGACCTCTCGCATTTAAAGCGCGTCAACAAGGGCTATGGCGTATGCGGGGATTATCACCTTGCCAACGTTGAGCATGGCCACTTCTACTACAACAGCGCCACCGAGCGCCTAGCGCTGGGCACCGATGCGCCGCTGTATCAAGATAACTGCGATAGGGTTTCTGACTAACGCCTTGAAACCTATCGTTCTCAACAAGCAGCCCTAACCCACCTCCACGGAGTAACGCGTGCTGCGCCCACCGCCGGGAAGCTTGGAAAGGCAGCCTTTCTCCACCAGTTCTGCCAAATCCCGCGTGGCGGTGGCCTTGCTCACCTCAGCCAACGATTGGTACTTGCGGGCATTAATACCCTGTGCAAATTCTTCGACTGCGGTATCCAACAAACGGTTCAGCACCTTAATTTGCCGTTCGTTGAGTATCGTAGTTGCCATGATACTGACAAAAAAACCAAATGAGGCCTAGCTCAAAGAGATCTATCGAATTGAATCTGGTTCTGGGTTCACACAAACAGTATCTGTAAAAGTCTGTTTATTCTAAAGGGCGGGATACTTTGACCGAAACTTTGGACACGCTGTAGAGCTCCACTTTGCCGCCGACAGCCTTTTCGGGGTTAAACAGTGCGAGATTGATACCGTCGCTGACTGAACTACGATAGAGCACGCCGTCGAAACCGATTTTCTTAATGAACTCACAAAGATACTGGCTCGGAATATAGTCGATCGCGGCCCCTGACGGCTGAACAGGTCGAGTCAACTCCTCACCTAAACGTTCGAGGAACGGCAAATCGGCGCGTAACTGACTAATCTCGCTCGACTCGGAGAGTATGAAGGGAGAAACGAGTTTGCGCGGATTGCGCAAGTCCACAACCTTAATATCGGGAATTGTGAAATCAGCAACACATGCAAGCTCGCCGGTATGAGGCCTTATCTCAGCCACAGCGGTTTCAGGAATTGATCCCAGATAAAGATAGGGAATGCCCGCAGGATTAGCCCGACCATGTGATGAGCGTCGCTCCGGGGGTGCACCCATCTTCTCAATTGGGAAGACCTGGTCCTCGGCAAGGATGCGCGCGCGATACCATTGCCGAGGTAATTGCGACGCCAACAACATGCCAAACAACTGTTCGAGGCGGTCTAAATCAATGGCGACATCAAGGAACCAGCGGTTGGCATACATCATTTCGTCGCGCAACTTATCCCACTGTGCGAGCCCCTCACTAATATAGCTTGGAGATGGTGCAAAGCTTTTTCGGACGATTTCACCGTCATCGAGAATCTCACCGAGCAGTTCTTTAGCGTGGGCGGTGTCCATACGTTGGTGACTAAAGAGCTGCCAATCATCCTTCATCCATTCGACCAGCGACTTACCGTCCTCACTCGGCTCATAGACATTAACTAGAAGCTCGAAATAATTGGCGAGCTTACCCGGCTCAACAAGCTGGGTATCAGCGGTCCCGCAAAAATCACATGCTCCGTAACTGGGATCTAGCGACGGGAAGAGCTGATCGCGCAAACTGCGATCATCAAAACATTCAGGGCAACAGAGTCGTTGTACCATAAGGCTTAACCAAGATAGTCGGCAAGTGTCTCGATGTGATGCTTCATCGAGAGCTTTTTAATGTAGCCGAGGCCTGGAAAATGGCCTTTAGCATGGAGGGAGCGAAACTCCTTTATCGCCTCAGTTTCAAGAATGTGGGAATTGTCACTATCCAGTTTCGCGATCAGTTTCTCCAGCGCCTGAGCGAACTTGCCAGCAGGGTCGGTTGGAGTGTCGTTAGTATCAGAGATAAAGTGGTAGACATACATGACATCGTCTTTGTCAGGATCAATGAAAGTCAAGTGGATCGCGACGGCGTAAGCCGGACCACCGCTCTCACTATAAACGTCGCCAGCGATAAGAAAATCTCCAAATCCCGTCATGCGGAGTTCATCATAGGTGACATGAAGGTCGGAGAACTCCTCTACAGGAAGATAATCGGCGTTACGTTGCCGTTTGAAGCCGTCGCGTACGAGAATGCGTTTGCCCTGGTCGAAGTGCTTCCGGTAGAGCATTTTTGCATGATCTTCTATAAATACGTTATCGAGGCCCGCCGTGTTTTTCTTAAGCGCAGCCGCCAGCTCCTTGGGGGCAGTGAAGCCCGCGTGGACTAGAACAGGTTGATGATCAGCATGTTGGTCATAGCAGGCTATTACTTCATCTGCATTCATATCATTACGCAATAAAATGCCAGCTGAGATATTGTCAACTTCGCAAAAATATTCTTGGAGTAGACCAGTAATGCTCGCCCCGTCTTTTTTGTGGTCACCGTGATAAGGGTTCACGATAACTATAGCGCGCCCACCTGCCTCGCACACAGCACTCAATGTTTTCTTAAGGCTGCCAAGTGACTCCCGCACAGGCTCAATCACAGGCACAAAGTTCTTTTCGGCAAGCAACTTTGACGTCTCGCGGATAGTAATTAGCTCGTATTGTTTTCCGCGAAAATAGGGATAATACATACGAAGGTCAGCTCCAAGTCATAGCTGTTTGAAGCGGAGTCTCAATGGCATCAATCAGCTTCGAGTGATCAGAGCGGCGCACCGATATAGAAAGCGCCGCTGCTTGCAAAGATTTGGGCAAACGATTGACAAAGTCACTAAGTGATGAAAGATCACGCGTCCGCTTGAGCGTGCGAACCATCTCTATATGCAACTCTACCGGGTCTAGCCTAGAGAACAGGTCACGCATAGTCGCGTGCCGTTGAGTGTTAGGAACCTCAGGTACCACCACGCCCATCGTCTGCAAGATTGTGTTGCTTTCAGCCATACGCAATGACTCAAAAACGGTTACTGGGCAGATTCGCTCAGGGCGCTCTGCTGCTTCGCGCACTGTTGTTATCCGGAAGCGCTTAGAAAGGCACATTACCCCTACGTCTTTCGGAACCGTTTCTATTATGCCTTCTATATGATCTTTGCTCGCAATTACATTTACCTTGGCGAAAACACGCTTATAGTTATCGACCTGGTTGGCTAGTCGCGCAAGCGAATCCCGCTCCGACTTGATCTCATAGACGGTAGCTGTGCCGTTCAAGATGACGAGATCAGCCTTGCTACTACCAGCACGAAACTCATTGAGCATCGAAGCTGTGCGTAGCGAATGCGTTCCCATCAGTATCTTCTGGCTGATAGCCGCCCGATAAATATATTCATCGCGCTGTCCTGCGACCTTCAAAATTTCGAATGCTTGGTCGAAAACATCTCCAACAGTCGCACCCGAACCGGCATTATCAAGCAAGTTTGTTTGTTCCAGTAACCGACAGAATAAGCCAGACTGGCCTTTTTTCGCCAATTCACGGAAGACAGCTGCAGAGAAGAGTCGGGTCAGGGCGGACAGTTGCGATGTACTATAATTTTTCATACTCCTACCTCAGCCGTCCATTTCGGACAAATCAGGGGGCATGAGTTGACCCCTAACCTACATTTAGCAAAAACGGCAGTATCCTTACCGCCGCTCGAAGCGAACAACTTTACCGTTGCATATTCTCAATACTAAATATAGACCTGATACCGAACAGTTTAAGGTTAGGCTACATCACTTGCGCCCACGCAACTATATAAGAAATAAGCCTACGCTCACTCCCACTCTATTATCAATAAGCCATTTTTGTCTTTTATTTTCAACGGCTTATTATACTGATAATCGGTAACACCATGATAAATACCATGCTCAGAAATTCCTTAAAAATAATTTCATTTTTTACTGACAGCTCCTCTCAACAGGGTCAGAACCAGCCAAACCGGGTAAAAAGCCACCAACCCTGTGGAGACGCCCATCCCCGCTACTGTCAGAAAAAAGGTATAACGCTGACGCTAACCATTTTACCGTATCTCTCCCGACCCAACCTAAAGAGATTTCAGTCCCCCTCGAAGCCTGCCGAAATGCTCAGGGCAAGTGTCGGGAGTTCATTGCGCCCCAATGATACTATCGTGCCCTCGAAAAAACAGCGGGAACAGCCTTAAATGCGCGAACAATTGGAGCGATATCAAGTCTGGCTTTATCTCCTAGTCATCCTGGCCGGCATGACCATCGGCTGGATGTCACCAGAGCAGACCCGTCATTGGGAAGCGCTGCTTTGGCCCGCACTGGGCGTTCTCCTGTACACCACTTTCACTCAGGTACCACTGATACATCTCAGGTCGGCATTTCGTGATCGCCGCTTTCTGGCCGCTTTGCTGACGGGCAATTTTATCCTGATACCGGTGGTCGTTGGTCTTCTGTTGTGGCTGTTACCGGATGATCCCGCTATTCGTCTCGGCGTACTGCTGGTACTGCTGGTGCCCTGTACGGACTGGTTTATCAGTTTTACCCATCTCGGTGGTGGGGACGGTGCCAGGGCCATAGCGGCCGCGCCGATCCTTCTGCTGGTCCAGCTCATTTTGCTACCCATTTATATCTGGCTCTTCATGGGCAATATCGCCATTGAACTGGCGGTTGGCAGCCACTTGCTGCCGGCATTCTTCGGATTGATTGTCACCCCGCTGATCCTGGCCTGGATTACCGAACGGTTGACGGAAAAGCACCCGCGCGCGCAAACACTGGTGGACTGGCTTGGGTGGCTGCCCGTGCCGTTGCTGGCATTGGTGGTGTTTCTAATTGCCGGTTCCCAGGTCAGCCTGGTGATCGACAATGGCGCCCTGCTGTGGTCGGCGCTTGTGGTTTTTGTACTTTATCTGGTTGCCGCCGCTACCATCGGCAAGGGGCTCAGTGAGCTATTCGGGTTCACGCCCACTATCGGCCGCACCCTCACCTTCAGCTTTGGTACCCGCAACTCCTTCGTCATGCTGCCGCTGGCGCTGTCACTGCCGGAGCCCTGGCGTGCCGCCATCGTTGTCATCGTCTTCCAATCCCTGGTCGAGTTGTTTGGCATGGTGGCGTATCTGCGTTGGCTGCCGCGCCTGATCAGGAATGCCGACTGAGCCGGGAACGCAGCCTTACCCGGCGCAACAGGACAATTGAGTCACGTCCTTGATAAAAGTCTGGGCGCAGAGCTTGAGCCCTTCCACCATGGTCAGGTAGGGAAACAGCTCTTCAGCCAATTCCTGCACGGTCATATTGGCCCGCATCGCCATGACCGCCGGCATGGCGCGAAGATCGAGCATAGCGTCGCCGCCGGCCATATTGATCCCGGCCCGGCTGCCCCCGGCGGCAGCCACATAGACGAACTGCGGTTGGTCGGTGCAATCGCCCGCCACTCAGGGCAGCGCACGACGGACTCACGTAACGCCATGGGAGTCCAGTCCTTTCCATGTGGTTGCCTTTCTGCTAGGCTCACGGTCAAATTCCAATTCCGGGACCACTTGCATGGTTAAACGCTGTTTCATAATGGTAATAACGCTGTTGATTGCTTTGCAATCAGTGGTGTCTATTGCCTATGAGGCACAGCCGCACAACCCCGCAATGCCACATTATGATGCGCATTCACACGAATCAGCGGATTTTTCCAGCGAAAATCAGGCAACCAAGTCGTCTCCCGACAACCCCAGTCATTCAGCCGACCATTGCCATCATAGCCATAGCTCCTTTCACATGGTATTGATGGGAACCCTCACCAATATTTTCACCCTGACCGCGGGAATAGTACAGTCCGACTACCAAGCCAACTTCACCACCGGGGTTCAATCCTCCCTTTTCCGCCCTCCCATTTCCTGACCCTGCGAATACCTTCCCCACCCGGGGAACAACTGTCATTTAGACTTTCGTAGGAGCAGTCCCATGCTTTTCAGAATGCCCGTAAAAAACGGGCGGCGCGCAATGCCGTGCCACTCTATTATCCATGCCTTTTGCCTTCTAACGCTGGCATTTGGTTCTACCCTGGCACTCGCCGGGGAGAAACCGCTCACTCTGTCCAAAGCTCTCTCGCGGGCCATGGCACAAAACCCCGGCCTCCAGGTCTTCGATTTTCGCCTTCAGGGTCTTGATGGCCGACGCATCACGGCAGATCAAAATCCTGCCCTGGAGGCCGGCCTGGGAGTGGAAAACTTCCTCGGCAGCGACAATCTGCGAGGAGTTGACGGGGCAGAGTACACCCTGTCCTTGTCATCGGTCCTCGAACTTGGCGGCAAGCGTCAGGCCCGCGTCAGCGTAGTTGACTCACAATACGGGCGGGTCGAGGCCGAGCGCCGGGCCGAGACCCTGGATCTCTTGGGACAGGCGACCCAGCGCTTTGTCGCCACACTGGCCCTGCAGGAAAAACTCCAACTGGCCGCTGAAGCTGTGGCGCTGGCCGAGGCCACCCACGAGATCGTCACCCGTCGCGCCGACAGGGGCGCGGCGCCCCAGGCCGAAGTCCTGCGCGCCAGGGCCGCGCTCACCCAGAGTCGTATTGAGCAGTCCCGTCTTCGAGCCGCCTACGAGAGCCGGAAAATGGCTCTGGCTTCCCTGTGGGGCGATACCAGCCCGGACTTTCAAATGCTGGAAGGCGATCTGTTCCAGTTCGGTTCATCCGACAACTTCGATGCCCTGTACCAGCGGGTCAGCGACAGCCCAGCCATTCAAATCTACGCGAGCGAACAGCGTATCCGCGAAGCGGAGATTCAGCTGGCGCGCAGCCAGTCCGAAAGCGACATCCGTTGGCAGGTGGGCGTCCGGCGTTTCGAGGAGACGGATGATACGGGCTTGACCGCTGGGCTCTCGGTACCGCTCTTTTCCGGACGGCGCAATCGCGGCGAGGTGCAGGCCGCCCTGGCGGCGCGGGATGAGGTCCGATTCCGCCGGGAGGATACCCTGCTGCGCCTCCATTCGCGCCTGTTCGACGCCTACCACTTGCGGCAACAAAGTATCGAGACTGTTGAGCAGATTCGCAGCCAAATGCTTCCCGACCTGACCGAGGCACTCACTCAGACCCGCGAAGCCTATGAAAACGGCCGCTACAGCTATGTGGAGTGGACCGCCGCACAGCGGGAGCTGCTCTCAGCACGGCAGGCATTGGTCGACGCCGCCACCACGGCGCTGCTCAACCAGGCGTTGATCGAACAACTTACGGCGCAGCCACTCGCGACTGTTCCGGGCGCCCCGACGCGCTAACCCACAAATTCAGGATTCACACCATGCAACTGATAAAACAACTCTGTCTGATTCTGGTGGCCACCTGCCTTGCCATCAGCCCCTTACAAGCTGCCGAGGAACAACACGACGAATCGCAGGCAGAGGTCAAGGGGCCTAACGGCGGCATACTGCTGCAACAGAACGACGCCACCGTCGAACTGCAGATCTTCGAGCAGGGGGTCCCACCGGAATACCGGGCCTGGGTCACCAGGGATGGCCGCGCCGTTACTGATGATATTGACCTCAATGTCCAGCTCACCCGCCTGGGTGGGCAAGTGGACACCTTCGACTTCGCCTACCAGGGGGACTACTGGCTGGGGGATGGCGTGGTGACCGAACCCCACTCCTTCGACGTAGAAGTGAGCCTCGCCATGGACGGCAAGAACTACCGCTGGCACTGGGAATCCCACGAAGGTCGCACCCGGATCGCCCCGGCTATCGCCCGAAAAGCGGGTATCACAACGGCCGCAGCCGGGCCGAGTGCCATCGAGCGCAGCCTCACCACCTACGGCAGCCTGACCACGGCACCGCAGCAGATTGCCCGGATCCGCGCCCGTTTCCCGGGCGTGGTCAGCCAGGTGAAGGTCAATCTGGGCGATCGGGTCGAGCGTGGTGACGTGCTCGCTCAAGTCGAGTCCAACGAAAGCCTGCAAACCTACGCACTGCGAGCGCCCATCGACGGGATCGTCATTGAGCGTCGGATCAGCAACGGAGAAATGACCGGGGAGCAACCCCTATTCGCCATTGCCGATTTGACCACTCTGTGGGCGGAATTCAAGGTCTTCCCCGGCCAACGGGCCGAGGTTGCCATTGGCCAGAAAGTCCGACTGAAGGCTGACGGCATTGACCGGGAAGGCACCATCCGCCACCTGCTGCCGGCACCCGGCAACGCGCCCTACACCCTGGCCCGGGTCGAAGTCGACAATGCCGAGGGACTGCTGACCCCGGGTTTGCTGGTGGCCGGGGATATCGTGGTGGAAACGGTGGAGGCCCCCTTGGTGGTTGACAACCGCGCCCTGCAATCCTTCCGGGACTGGACCGTGGTGTTTATTCAGGTGGATGACACCTACGAGATCCGCCCACTGGAGCTGGGCCGCAGCGACGGCAACCTGACTGAGGTACTGGGCGGCCTGCAAGCAGGCGATCGCTATGTGGTGGAAAACAGTTATTTGATCAAGGCCGATATCGAAAAATCCGGCGCATCCCACGACCACTAACCAGGAGGCTATGATGATCAATGCCATCTTACGTCTCTCGGTAGAGCGACGGTTTTTAATGTTATCCCTTATTCTGGTGCTGGTCGGCGTGGGCGTGTGGAGTTTTCAGCGCCTGCCCATCGACGCGGTGCCGGATATCACCAATGTCCAGGTACAGATCAACACCGAGGCACCGGGCTATTCGCCCCTGGAGGCAGAGCAACGCATCACCTTCCCGGTGGAAACGGCCTTGTACGGCCTGCCCAACCTGTCCTATACCCGGTCCCTGTCCCGCTACGGCCTGTCCCAGGTCACGGTGGTGTTCGAGGAAGGCACGGACATCTATTTCGCCCGCAATCTGATCAATGAGCGATTGGGCGCCATCAAGAGCGCGCTGCCCCCCGGGCTGGAGCCGGAGATGGGTCCCATCGCCACCGGTCTTGGCGAGATCTTCATGTACACCGTAGAAGCCCTGCCCGGCGCCGCTCAAGCGGATGGCAGTCCGCTGGACGCTACGGCACTGCGGGAGATCCAGGACTGGATCATCAAACCCCAGTTGGCCCAGGTGCCCGGCGTGATCGAAGTCAACACCATTGGCGGCTACGACAAGCAGTACCACGTCACGCCGTCGCCCCAACGGTTGCTGGAGTTCGGCATCACGGTGGATGAACTGGTCAGCGCCCTGCGGGCCAATAACACCAATCGCGGCGCCGGCTATATCGAACGCAACGGCCAACAGCTGTTGGTGCGCTCGCCCGGGCAGCTGGCCACCATTGGCGATATTGAACAGGTGGTGATTGCCAACCGGGATGGTGCGCCAGTCCGGGTAGCCGATGTAGCTGAAGTGGCCATTGGCAAGGAGCTGCGCACCGGCGCCGCCACCCGCGACGGCAAGGAAACGGTGATGGGCACCGCCATGATGCTGGTGGGGGAAAATTCCCGGGCGGTAGCACAGGCGGTGGCCGAAAAGCTGGAGGCCATTCAGCCCTCCCTGCCCGACGGCGTCAAGGTGGAGGCGGTATACGACCGCACAGCCCTGGTGGACAAGGCGATTGCCACGGTGGAGAAGAACCTGCTTGAAGGGGCACTGCTGGTGATCGTGGTGCTGTTTCTGTTGCTGGGCAACCTGCGCGCCGCCTTGATCACGGCAGCTGTCATTCCGCTTTCGATGCTCGCCACCATCACCGGTATGGTGCGGTCTGGCGTATCCGCCAATTTGATGAGTCTGGGGGCGCTGGATTTCGGCCTGATCGTCGACGGCGCGGTCATCATCGTCGAGAACTGTATCCGGCGCCTGTCCCAGGCCCAGCACCAGGGTCAGTTGGCCCTCAAGGAACGTCTGCAATTGGTGTTCGAGGCCACCAACGAAGTGATTCGTCCCAGCCTGTTTGGTGTCGCCATCATTACTGTGGTGTACCTGCCGATCTTTGCTCTCACCGGGGTCGAGGGCAAGATGTTCCACCCCATGGCGGCCACTGTCGTAATGGCACTGCTGGCGGCCATGGTGCTGTCACTGACCGTGGTGCCCGCCGCTGTTGCGGTCTTTATGGGGGGCAAGATCAGCGAAAAGGAAAGCCCGGTAATCAGCGGTGCTAAATCGCTCTACAGGCCTGCGCTGCGGGTGGCTATGAGGTTCCGCTGGCTGGTGTTGGGCGGCGCGACCACGCTGGTAGCGGTCTGTCTCTGGCTGGCGACCACCCTGGGGTCGGAATTTATTCCACAACTGGATGAAGGGGATATTGCACTCCATGCCCTGCGCATCCCGGGCACCGGGTTGGAGCAGTCCATCGAGATGCAATCGCAGCTGGAAGAACGGCTGAAGGCCTTTGGGGAGGTGGACAAGGTGTTCGCCAAGATCGGCACGCCGGAAGTGGCCACCGACCCCATGCCCCCCAGCGTAGCGGATAACTTTGTCGTCCTCAAGCCTCGCGACCAGTGGCCCAATCCCGACAAGACGAAGGATGAACTGGTGGCGGAAATGGAGGACGCCGTGACCCAACTGCCGGGCAACAAATACGAGTTCACCCAGCCCATAGAAATGCGCTTCAACGAACTGATCTCCGGCGTGCGCGCCGACCTCGGCATCAAGGTGTTCGGCGATGACCTGGATCAGCTGCTGGCATCGGCCAACGACGTCCTTGAGGTTGTGGAATCCATGGAGGGCGCCGCCGATGCCCGGGTCGAACAGGTGACCGGCCTGCCCATGCTGTCGGTACACCCCAAGCGCATGGCGCTATCCCGCTACGGGCTGACCGTGGATGATCTCCAGGATCTGGTGGCAGCCGGTGTCGGGGGCGAAAACGCCGGCCTGATTTACGAAGGCGACCGCCGCTTCCAGTTGGTGGTGCGTCTTCCCGAAGACATCCGCCGGGATGTGGACAGCCTCGCGGACCTACCTGTCCCCCTGCCGGACGGTGGCTATGTGCCCCTGTCGGAAGTGGCCGAGCTGGAGCTGGCTCCGGCGCCCAACCAGATCAGCCGGGAAAACGGCAAGCGTCGGGTGGTGGTCACCGCCAACGTGCGGGACCGCGACCTGGGCGGATTTGTCGAGGAAGCACAGGCGCGCATTGCGGACGACGTGGACCTACCCGCCGGATACTGGCTGGATTACGGCGGGACCTTCGAGCAACTGCAGTCCGCCAGTCAGCGGCTTGCCATCGTGGTGCCCGTGACCCTCGCCATCATCCTCGCACTCTTGGTGATGGCCTTCGGCTCCCTCAAAGATGCCTTGATCATCTTCACCGGCGTGCCACTGGCCCTCACCGGCGGGGTTCTGTCCCTGTGGCTGCGAGACATGCCCCTGTCGATCTCGGCGGGTGTTGGCTTTATCGCCCTCTCCGGGGTGGCGGTGTTAAACGGCTTGGTGATGATCGCCTTTATCCGCGATCTGTGGCACGAGCAGGGTGACCTGATGAAGGCCATTGTCGAAGGCGCCCTGATCCGCTTACGGCCGGTATTGATGACCGCCCTGGTAGCAAGCCTCGGCTTTGTACCCATGGCACTCAATACCGGCACCGGTGCCGAAGTACAGCGTCCTCTGGCGACCGTGGTGATCGGCGGGATTATCTCGTCCACCCTGTTGACGTTGTTTGTACTCCCTGTGCTCTATGCGCTGTTGCATGGCAGAAGTGCCAGTAACTCCACGCCCACAGGCGACATTAATCACGACACTGATAGTTAACCAACACTCCATCGTGGGGGGGGAATCTCCCCATGATTTTTTCAATGTTCTTTTATTGCGGTTTATATCCTGGAAAGACTATGAACGATCCACCCAAGCAACGAATAGATGACTTGAAAGAAGCCTCACCCTTTCGAACACATCGCATCCACGCCATCAACAGTGACTGGTATTTTTTAACCCGTGAAGGTCAAAATATCGGGCCATTCCCGAACAAAAAAGCGGCCGAAGACAGCCTTGCGGAACTCCTGAAAACTGTCAAAAAGGATGAGTAGCCAATGGCCCAAAATCCACAAAGTCGCCAAGGTACAGGCGACCTAGGGTCTCCCCATTTTCCGGCGTGTCATCGGCATAGTCCTCCTGAGGAGGTGAACAAGTCTGGTATTCGTGCCTCGGCGTCTGGCGCTCTTCTCCAGAGGGGGTAGAAAACACTTCGGCCTTGAGCAAACAGCCGTTGCCAGCC
>NZ_JBSXNH010000060.1:0-71957 GCF_056857535.1 Vreelandella sp. L-25 | reverse complement strand
AAAGCTGGGGTACCGCGCCCGCTTGGCAAAGAAATGCTTGAACGCACTTTGTTGATGGCGCAAGCATTGTTGCAGTGGCACCGAACTAACCTCGGCTAGAAAGGCGGTGTCCGGCTGCTTCTTTAACTGTGTTAGGAACGCGCAGGCATCGTTATAGCCGATCTTTTCCTGACGCTGATAGAACGCGTCGGTGCGATAGCGCAGTACCGAGTTCCAGACAAACCGCACGCACCCAAACGTCCGCGCCAGCAAGGCTGCTTGCTCAGGCGTGGGATAGAAGCGGTATTGGTAGGTGCGTTCGGCTTTCATGCTTTACACTTTAGACGAAATATTGTAAGGATGCAAAACACAAGGCGTCCTGGCGGACGCCGCGCTATCCATCCTCGCACTAAAAGTACGAGGTTTTCCGCGCTAACTGATAAAACGCCTGTTCCATGGTAAACCGCGTGCCCAGCAAACCTACGCAGGCAATGCCCTGGCGTTGCAGCACCTGGGCCGTGGCATCGGCGATATGCAATAGCGGAATGGAGACCGCCGCTGCCAATATCTCGGCAGTCGCCTGCCAGTTACCCTGATGCTGCAGCGCCTCTATCTCGGCAAAATCCGCGCTGTACAGCACCACCCTGGCAGAGTGCAGCCCGCCCAGCGGCCGTGCGCACATGCTGGTTGACGAGGCGGTAGTAGGTTTGAGTGGACTCCCAGCTCATGCCGCCGATCAAGCCGATGGTTTTCATGGATGCACTTCCACCTTCTGGTCACAAGAAAGAGAGTGTATTGCGAAGGCAGCAGACAAGGCTCCGGACTCTATCAGAGGCTCACATGCTTACCGCCATCCGGCACTTCGCAGTTTTAACAGTAGCGCCCATAACCGGCTGCCCCCCGCTGAGCTTAAAAGCAAAACGGCTCCCACGACCACAGAAGTCCCCCCACGCCCTAACAAGTAAGCGCTAGCGTTTGGCCGCTGTTGCGCGAGAAACTCCCCCAACAGCACCGTGCCAGCAGCGATAAAATAAATACCCATGAGCGCTGTCCCCACCGCCATGCAGGCCCGGGGGCTTACCAATACACCTGCCCCTTGCGGCACCAGCCATCGGCTCAATGCCTCACGCCACAGAATAAGACTCAGCCCGATCAGAGTATTGCTAAAAAAATGCACAAACTGAGCCATCAATACGCTTGAAGAAATGTCCTCTTGGCCAGCCAGAGCGATCAACAGAGAAACGGCGGCATCCGGTAGTGGACGTAGTGCCATCCATAACCCCAATAGCGCCAACAAACTAGCCATCAGCGGGCGCACTTGCATCCTTTGCATCATGACTCCCTTACTCGTTGCATTGTTGGCTGTGAAAGCTCCATCTGGCTACTCCAGATCTCCGGTAAACACGACTGTCAGCCAGCAGCGCAGACCTTCGTCGCCCACCGGATCCCGATACCACATACTTCAGGCAGCGCTTTTCACACATTAGCCGCTGGCGTTCTCTTCAGCCACCTGACGCAGCGCATCGACCAGCACATCGGTGGGCTGGGCGCCGGAAATCAGGTAGCGGCCATCGAGAATAAATGCAGGCACGGCACTGACGCCCATGTCCATAAAGCGCTGCTCGGCTTCACGCACTTCTTCGGTGTACTGATCGGAGCGAGCGATGGCCTCGGCGGTGTCGCCATCCAGCCCCACCTCGATAGCTTTTTCGCGAAGCACCAAGGGGTCGGCGGGATTTTTCGCCTCGCCGAAGTAGGCCTCGAAAAGCGCCAGTTGAAGCGCCGTTTCCTGATGCTGCGTGCCGGCCCAGGCCAGCACACGGTGCGCGGCGAAGGTGTTGTTCGCTCGGCGCTCCAGCGCGCCACGGAAATTCAGGCCAAGCGCTTCGGCGGCAGCCATGATCTCGCGCTGGGACTGTTCCATGGTGGCCGCGTCCTTGCCGTACTTGCGGCATAGATGCTCCAGAATCGGCTCGCCCTCGGGCGGCATGTCCCGATTCAGTTCGAAAGGCTGCCAGACCAGCTCGACGTCGATCTCGCCCTTGAGTGTCTCTAACGCCTGCTCCAAGCGTCGGTAGCCAATGGCGCACCACGGGCAGGCCACATCAGATACTAGGTCGATTCTTACCTTTTGCATGGGGTATCTCCTTTGGGTTCATTCATCTGAATTCCAGCGCGAAGAGCAGGCAAAGCTGGGTGACCGCACAGGTGGCTTCCAGCCAGGTTTGGATACCCTTGGGGCCACAAGGGGCAGCGGCGCCGTGCGCCCACCCATGGCCGCACTGGCCAGAATGCCCGGCAGCCCGTAGCAGTGGTCGCCGTGCACATGGGTAATCAAAATGGCCTTCAGCGAATGAAACGTCAGCTTGGTGTGCAACACCTGATGCTGCGTGCCCTCGCCACAATCGACCAGATACCAACCCTTGCCCTTGCTTTCATGCAAAGCGACGCCAGACACGTTTCTTGTTTTGGTTGGGACTCCGGCGGAGGTGCCGAGGAAGAGTAGGTTCATATCTGATTGACGAGTCAACAATGAGCTTGAAGGGATGGCGTTCGAAGCAACGAGGCATGCTTGAATGCGCATTTCCATGCGCATAAAATCAGACTATACATCAAGAGCCACCAGGAGGCGACGATGGCCGAACTCTACGATGCAGCCGCACCCAAAAAAGCAGCGAATCTCTCCATCAATAGCGACCTGCTGCGCAGGACACGTGAATTGAACATTAACCTGTCTGCCACCCTGGAGCGAGCGCTGAAAGAAGAGCTTTCCCAATGCGAAGCGCAGCGATGGGTCGAAGAAAATCGAGCTGCGATAAAAAGTTATAACGATTTTGTCGAACGACACGGATGCTTTGGCGACGAATTCAGGGAGTTTTAATGGCACAATTCGACGTATACCCCAACCCAAGCAAAACCAGCAAAGCGCACTACCCCTACCTTGTGGATGTTCAAAGCAGTTTGCTAAGCGAACTGACCACCCGCATCGTCATCCCGCTGGGAAACCGTTCCGCCTTCGGCAACGACACCATGCAAGGACTCACTCCTGAAATCAGCTTTGGCGATCAGGCGCTATTGCTGTTAACGCCACAGATTTCGTCGGTGCCTGAAAAACATCTACGGAATCCCATCGGCTCTCTCTCGCATGTTAGAGACCTAATTATCGGGGCTCTGGACCTGGCGATCACCGGCTTTTAACACTGGCAGGATGCGGCAACCTCATGGAGGCAAAGCCATCATGTTAGACGCTCATGCCGAAGCGGGCCATCAGAATTGACGGTGCCGCGCGAGAGGCAAACCGTTAGCTTCGACGTATGCGTTCGAACTTGCCAGAGCTTTGGCATTCTCTTTCAGCCACTTCTCCTGTTTATGCCGTTTCACAGCCTCCGCAATGTTATGTTTCGTTTGCTGGTAATTCGAGCTGCCTCTCACTCCGCCAGACTCGTATGAGCAGAACCTCTTTAGCCTGCCTGAGATAGACAACTCGAAACGGCGCGTGAATCAATTCACGAATATGATCCATGTTGAATTCAGGAACAACTCGGCCAGCATCCGGGTGGATTTGAAGCATTTCACAGTGCTCTAGGATAGCAGCCACGAAATCATCACCGACATGTGGCACATCCTGCTCTTTGTAATACTCCTGAATAGCCTGTAAGTCCTCGAGAGCAGACTGTGCTAAGCGTAGTTCCATTTACTTGATACCCAACGTTTTCTTGGCGTCCTCCAACGATACGGTGTTGCCCTCGCGAACATCCATAAGCCCCCGCGCCACCGCCTTTACAAACCTCAATTCCTCTGCGGTTCTCTCATAATCCTCGAGCCCCTGAACAACAGCTATGCCGCGGCCACGGCTGGTGAGCAGGATTGGACGATGCGTGTCCTGCGCTCGACCAACCACCTTTCCGGGATTGATTTTAAGGTCTGATAGAGGAATGACATCCTCGGAAAATTTCACTTGCATAGTGATTACCCAGCCAACGATTTGGTGCCATTAATAGCACCAGTTAACAGGTGCAGTAAAGAAACATAACGCCGAAGCGCACCGGTGACTTTGACGTAGCGAAGCGAAGACAAAGGCATCCCAGTGACGCGCCTGGTTAGCTGTTCCCAAGCATGTACGCCCGAAGCTGTCGCTCCTCTCGCATAACATAGAGAATGAGAACTCGCTGATCATCCTCACGATAAAAAATGCGACACGGTGGAACCACTACCTCCCTGTATACTGAATTAGGGAGTTCTGGAGGAATCCGTCCGGATTGGGGAAAATCTTCCAAACGCTCGGTCTTATCGAAAACTTCCTGGACCAGATGACTTGCGGCAACAGGATTATCCAGAGCAATGTACTCAGCTATGGCATCCAGTTCTTGAAGGGCAGGCTCCGTCCAGATTACTTCAGCCATTTACTCATTTTCTCCCTGGCCTCACTTTGGCTGTACGTTCTTCCCTCAAGTACAGCACGCTCTCCCCGTGATAGCCCCTCAAGCAACTCAAGTCGGCGCTGCATAAACTCATAATCCTGCACATCGACAAGATATGCCGATGGCTGACCATGCTCCGTGATCAGTATCGGCTCCTTAGACAAGTGCAGATCTGCCAGAATCTTTGTGGCTTGGCGCTTGAGGTTCGTAACAAGCTCAACTTTCATGGGCTCACCCTAAATCAGACTAACAGTGACACTATAGTATCACTCTTCAGGTGGGGCAATCACAGCTAACGCGAAACTAAGCGGTGCCCTGACAAGGGCATCCGGTGGACGGCCGTCAGGCCGGGAACGTACTTGAGCGACTGGTTAGCACTGCTCAACTAAATACCTGTGACCCAAGTCAAAATGGTATTCCGTTCTCATCTTCTGTTTCACTTGATTCCGTAGACGGCTCAGAACCAAAAAGATCGTCTTCAATCGGCATCAGCTCCCATAGCTCGTTCTGGTGGAGCCATACCGGATCAGCATTCTCCTCAATGAACTGGTCTACAGGCATGCCATCCACAGTTGGTGGCCGCTTTATTCTGGCTTGCTTACCGTTCATAAAGACCCACTGGTACTTCCTTTGCCGATCTGCTTGCGCGGCTTTCTTTGCACTCTTTTGGGCCGGAGTGAGCTGTTTCTTAACTTTTGCCATAGCTAAACTTTTTGGTGCTAACGCCTGCAGCATGCGCGCCCACGAAATGGAGCCGAGGGCGCAATGTAGTGGGCGTCGCCGTGCCTGCATTGGTTAGCACTTGTTGACGCCTGCGTATATGCTGATAATATACTTTTATGATCAATTGGGCACAAGTTACTGGCTTTGACTGGGACGAAGGCAACTCCCGAAAAAACGTGGAGAAACATGGCGTAAACCAGTCCGAAGCGGAAGAAATTTTCTTTAATGAGCCGCTTCTGGTGTTGGAGGATTCCAAACACAGCCAGACTGAGGCCCGTTTTCATGCTCTTGGTGAAACAGATGACGAGAGATTGCTCCACATCACGTTCACACTGAGGCAGAACGGTACGCTGATTCGGGTGATTTCCGCTCGCGACATGCACCGAAAAGAGAGGGCTGTTTATGAGCAAGCCAAAAAAGATGCCTGAGTTCAAAACTGAAGCAGAAGAACGGGAATTCTGGGAAACTCACGACTCCACCGACTACCTGGATTGGAGCCAGGCCAAGCCGGCATCGTTCCCGAAGCTGAAACCATCAACCAAGACCATCTCACTCCGGTTGCCGGAAACTCTGCTTGATCGGATCAAGATCGAAGCCAACAAGCGGGACATGCCTTATCAATCACTGATCAAGGCTTGGCTTGCGGATGATGTAAACGACAGTCGTCGGACATGAGGTGCTAACGCCCACCATCACCGGTGACAAAACCAGAGCGAAGCGGCCGTTTTGGCATCCGGTGCATGGCCTGGTTATGCAGCATGTAGCGGCTTGATTCGATCCACTTCTTCCTTGACCGACTGCGCAGCAGTCCAAAGATCAACAGACCGCTGTGCGTTCAGCCAGAATTCTGGCGAGTTACCAAACAAACGCGCAAGCCTGAGCGCCATTTCAGGGCTGACAGCACGGCGTTCCCGCAATAGTTCATTCACTGACTGACGAGAGACACCCAAAGATTCGGCCAACCCCGAAACCGTCAGACCATAGTCCGGAAGAAAGTCTTCCCTCAGCATTTCGCCAGGATGAGTCGGTTTGCGCTGCATGCCAGCAGTATTAAGAATAGCCATGGTCATCACCTCACTCAGTGGTAGTCACACACTTCGACTTCATACGCATCGCCACCTTCAAAACGAAAACAGATACGCCACTGATCATTGATTGAAATTGCGTGCTGCCCCTGCCTGTTTCCCGACAGTGGGTGAAGGCGATTGCCGGGCGGCACTTTCAAATCCTCAAGCTGTACGGCCAGATCCACGTATTCAAGTTTTCTAGCGGCTCTCGGTGCAACATCCGCAGGAAATTTCTTTGACTTGCCCTTGGCGTAGAGTTCTTGGGTTCGTTTGTCAGCGAAGGATTTGATCATGAAACAAAGTGTATTTCGTCACGTGACGCTTGTCAACGAGACGAAGGAATGACTGCATAACGCCCGCCATCACCGGTGACAGAACCGCAGCGAAGCGGAGGTTTTGGCATCCGGTGCATGGCCTGGTTATGTGCTGCCTCAGGCTGCAACAAGCTTCTTCACGTTGAGCTCTTTGCGATGTTGTTCAGCATGCCAAAGTTCATATTGGGACTGCTGATTTAGCCAGCTTTCTGCCGAGGTATCGAAAGCGATAGAGAGCCGGATCGCCATTTCTGGACTAATGCCGGCCTTGCCATTCAACACGGCACTCAGCGTTTTGCGGCTAACGCCCAATGCCTCTGCTGCTGCTGTGACAGAAAGGCCAAGGGGCTCAAGACAAAGCTCTCGCAGCACTTCACCCGGGTGCGGAGGGTTGTGCATTAACATTGGCGGTACCTCAGTGATAATCTTCGTAGTTCACAATCTCGGCATCTCCGTCTTCGAACCGGAAGGTCACTCGCCAGTTACCGCTGACGGTCACTGACCAGATTCCGGCACGATTGCCAGAGAGCTCATGCAAGCGAAGACCGGGTAAGTCCATATCTTTGGCATTCGATGCTGCATTCAATCTACCGAGAATTAGCCGAAGCCTCTTTTCATGAGCGGCCTGAATCCCTGCAGTACTGCCGGACTTGAAGAATTTTGCCAAGCCCTTGTGTTTGAAGCTTCGAATCATTCCTTGAATGTACCCTGTAACGTATCAGGTGTCAAAGCGCATAACGCCGCGCTTTGCGGCTGTTTTGTAGCACCAGCGGAAAAGCAGTCCGACAACAGCGCCTTGTTACAACTTGTCTCAATTGTGGCATATTGCTACAATATAAGACAATCAACGTAGGAGGTACAAATGGCTACCAACAGCATTCGCTTAGATCAGAACCTTATTGAAAAAGCCACTATTATAGCTAAAGCACTTAATAGAACCCCGCCCAAGCAAATAGAACATTGGGCAAAAATCGGCGAGATGATGGAAGACAACCCGGATTTACCCTACGAGTTTGTAAGGCAAGCCATCATCGCGCAAGCAGAGCGGGACGCCGGCAAGCTGGAGGCTTACGATTTTGGTTAAAGCCACCAGCGTATTACAAACCCCTACCTTCAAAAAAGCGGTGAAGAAGCTCAAGCCCAACCAGAAAAAAGACCTTGATTTGGCCGTTAAGGATCTAATGGCCAATCCCAACATTGGTGAGCAGAAGAAAGGAGACCTGGCCTTTTTACGAGTCCATAAGTTCAAAATGAATAAGCAACTGACTCTGCTGGGTTACAGTTTTGATGATGGCGCTCTTGTCCTTGAGCTGATGGCTCTGGGATCACACGAAAACTTCTACCGCGACCTGAAGCGGAAGAAATGACGTTGTAACGCTTAGCGCACCGGTGACTTTGACGTAGCGAAGCGGAGACAAAGGCATCCGAGTGCCGCGCCTGGTTATGTTTGATATTCGATTTCTACGGCCGACTCGTCTCCACAATGAATGAAGAGTTCCCCTTTCGCTGAATTTGAAGATGAAAACTGAAACCAACCACGGCCAGACTTTTCACGACCATCATCATTTCCAGACCAAGAAAACTCGACTCGCCCTCCATCATCTGGAATGCGGTAGTCGATTTGGCCCTCAACTGCTCCGAATACAAAAAAGCCGAGGCCATCTTCATCGAACTGGAAGTATCCGGGCTCGATAAGATCAACAAAGTCTTGATCCCACATTTCCATCCACTTAATTCGCCAGCGTCCAACGACTTTACTCAAACTACCTCCTTAAAACATAACAGTGCTTATACGGAACGCTGTATAACCCCAATAAACGCGCGCGCTCATTCATTGAGGTTATGTAGCCAGCTCCATCGACCCTATCCCACTGATTCGCCTGAAGGCAAAGGGAAAATAAGCGGCATATTCAGATTCGCATGCTGGCGCGTTTTGCTTTCCCCCCTGCGTACCGCAAGAAAAGCACTGCACGGTTGATTCTCTCAGCCAACCCCAGCCAAGAAGCAATCCGCTAACCAACCCCCACCGCCACCAATTCCCCCTCAAACCACTGCTGTTTGAGGCCGCGCTGTTTTTCCAGCAGCGTGAGGTAGGGCCTGAGCGGGTGTTGGGGCGGTAGGCTGACGTGGAGTTGGCGCAGCCGCCGTTGGTAGGGGAGCTGCCCGGCGGGCTGGTGCAGGGGGGTGGCGTATTGGCTGAGCCACGCCATATCGGGGAGCAGCAGGTGCGTGGCGCCGCTGTCCAGCGCGAGGGTCACGCCCTTGGCGTCGAAGTCGCCTGCGTAGAGGTGGGGTCGGCGGGTTTTGCGCCACACCTCGGCCAGGTGGGCGAAGCCGCCGCCGTAGTGGCTGTCACCTCGGTAGGCGATGAGCGGCTGGGCGTAGCCGCTGAGGGCGCTGATGTTCGGGTTGAAAGCGTAGAAGCTGTCGAGGTTTTCCACCTGCACCAGCGCGCCGAAGGCTCCTAGCGTGAGGTGGCGAACGTCCACGTCGCGACTGCAGCGCGGCTCGCTTGCAAGCCCTGGGGTAGGTTGCGGCGGCAGGCTGAGCAGTACGCGCCAGGCGCGGGGGCTTTCGCGGGTGGCTTTGTCTTCTTCCACGCCCTCTTTGGCCTGGGCGGCGCTGCTCAGGCCGCTGAGCGAGCGGCCCAGCGGGGCGAGGTGGGCGCTGGCCAGAACGCTATCGATCTGTGCCAGCAGCTCGGCATCGAAGCGCAGGGCCTGGCTGGAAAGCCGCATGCCGAGGTCGATATCCTGCTGGCGGCACCAGGCCACCACGTCTTCCACCCACTGGCGGCGGGGCTTCTCCACCGTGGGCTGGCGGAGTAGTTCGCGGGCGACGCCGTTAAGGCCGTTGCGTGCGCGGCTGGGCAGGTTCATACCGCCACCGCCAGGGCCACATCGTGAATCAGCCGCAGGTCATTAAAGGCGCTGGCCTTGCTCTCCTCTTGCTGCAGGCGGAAGGCCTGCTGTTCGCTACGCGGCAGCCCTTGGTACTCGGCGATCACCTGAAACAGCCAGATTTCATCTGCCCACTCTAGGCCGCTCTGTTGTAGGTAGGCCAGGGCGCTGACGGGCTCGGCGGGCGGCTGGTCGAGCACCGCGAGGTAGAAGCGTTCGACGTCCAGCTTGAGCGCCTGCTGGCGGGCGGCGGCCAGGCTCTCTTCGGCGGGTTGAACGGGGTTGGCGACCGCGACGTTTTGTGCGGCGTGGCGTGGGGCGGGCAGCTCGTGCAACAGCTCGGCCAAAACGCGGGTATCCAGGGCGTGGTCCAGCGCGGGGGCGGCGGCGGGGTTGAGCGGTGCGGCGCGGTTGAACAGCGCGGGCACCTCACTGCGCTGGGCGTAGTTGCCGGGCACAAAGCCCGGGTGTTCGCGCAGGAAGGCGGCCATGCCGGTCATCAGACGGCTGCGGGCCTGCTGCTTGCGGAAGCGGGCCATGAGCTCGATCAACCGCCGCTGCACTTCCCTCAAGCTGGTGTAGTGGTGGCTCAGGCGGTTCTGAAGCTGGCTGATGAGCAGCTTGCGCAGGCTGCCGTCGCTACCCACCAGGGCGATCAGCTCGTCGAAGTCGATCAGCGCGAGGCCATCGAGTAGCCGCACGATCTGCTTTTGGGCGCGGTCGTTCTCGCGGATCTTGTCGTTGAGCTGGCTGACGAAACCGAAATCGCTGTTGAGCCGCTGCCACAGGCTATCGATGGCGTCGGCGAAACGGCCGTTGAGGCCATCCACCTCCTGGCGCAGGCGCAGTAGCTGCTGCTCCTGGCGCCAGTGTTCGCCCTTGCTGCGGGCTTCTCGGTAGCTATCTACTTGGGTACGAATCAGCTCCAGGGTTTCGGCCACGTCGGCATTGACGTGGCGGCGGGTTTCGTCGGCGAGCATTTCGGCGATCAGGTCGCGCACCTTGGGCGAGAGTTTGACGCCGCTCTGCTCGTCGGGCCGCCATAGCACCCGGGCGGCCAGCAGCTTGCGCAACGCGCCGTCGCTCAGGCCTTCCAGCGGTACGTCGTCGCGGGTGTAGGCCTGCATCAGCCGTTCGGCGTGCTTGCCCAGCAGCGCCAGGCGTTCTGCGCCAGTTTTCAGCAGGCGGCTCTCCAGCTCGCTCACGCCACTGCCCACCCCATTGCCTAAAGCACTGTTCTCACGCCGACTCACAGCAGGGCCTCCTGCGTGCCGGTGTCCTCGTCGGCATCGATGGGCAGATTCTCTTCGTCGCGGATGAAGCGTACCACGTCCACCAGGTAGTCCATCTTGCCGGTCACCACGAACACTTGGCGTTCGCTGTGGGGCTGCATCAGGTAACCGTGCTCTTTCAGCCGTTTGAAGATCTGCTTCACCTGGGCATCCAGCTGGTCGCTCTGGGAGCCAAAGAAGTTGTCCGTGGCTAGCCGTTCCAAACGCTCGCGCAGGCTCTGGTTGTCTTCGCACTTGGCGCTGAACTCGGCGGGTTTGAGCACGTCGCCAGGGGCGGCCAGGGCGTCGCGGCCCAGCGCTTCCTGCACCAGTTGTAGCCACTCCAGCATGGGCAGCAGGCTGTTGACGGTGTCGGCGAGCTGGCGGGAGAGCTGCTCCCGCGCCGTGTCGCTGAGCTGCCGCCAGGCGAGATAGTAGACGCTGGCGTCTTCGTTGCTGGCCAGCCGTCGGTTGAGCGGGCGCAGGTAGGCGTCGATGGCCTCGCGGGTCTCTTCGTTGGCCAGGTGCCGGTAGGCGTTGTCGTCGCTGACGGCGCAGACGAAGTCGCCTGCCAGCAGGCGTTCGAGCAGGGGGCCGTGTTCGATCATGCGCTCACCTCCTGTTGGCGCTGCTTGATTTTCTGCGCCAGCGCGCTGAGGCGTGGCTCGATACGCTTGAGCTGACGCTGTTGCTGGGCGTCCCGTTCGATGAGGTAGCGGTTGGCGAACAGCAGCAGCACGTCGGATTCCGGGTTGGGGAAGGCCCCGACGATATGGATGCGGTTGCTGTCGCAGGCGTCGAACAGTTTTTCGACGTTGTGGTAGGCCAGCGTACCGATCTCATCAATCGGCCAGTGGATGGCGATGTGCGCATCGCCCCGCAGCAGGCGGGTAAACGCCAGCAGGAACTTGCACAGAATCAGATACGCCATGCCGTGGCTGGAGGACTCCAGCAGCTGGCGGTCGTTTTTGATTACCAAATCGGTGCCGCCTTCGTTCAGGTGCAGCTCCAGGCGCAGCAGGCTTTCGAAGCTGTACTGCTGGTCGCTGCGCAGCAAATCGACCACGTCGGCCAGGGCGTTGAGGTAGTCGTCGCCGGGCAGCGTCTGGCCGGACTCCCGCCACGCCTTGTAGCGCTGGGCGAACAGTTTGAGCGGCTCCCAAAAGCCCAGCTCGTCAATGGTGGACTGAATGCGCACTTCCGCCTTGGTGATGCCTTCCAGGCGCAGGTCGTCGGCGACCTCTTCCGAAAGCCGACGGCTCTGGGCGCTGATGCGCCGGTTCAGGTCGCGGAAGACGATGAAGAACTTGTCCAGGTCGTCGCTGAGGTTACGGCCTTCCTGAATCAGCTGCTGCTGTTGGTCTTCCAGCAGTTTGAGCATGCCGCGTAAAAGCGGCAGTAGTAGCCGTGGGCTGTCGCTGGGCAGCTTGTCGCGCTCGCTTTGCAGGGCATCGGCAAAGCCGCTGCTGGCATCCTTGATCAGTTGGCTTTCGACGTCCAGGCAGCCTCGGCGCAGTTGCTCCAGCTGCTGGTGGCGGCTGGCCAGGGCCTGGTGGGTGCGCTCGATGCGCTCGTCCACATCGCCCAGGCTGGCTTCCAGCGGCGCGCCTTCGGCCACCAGCTCCAGGCTTTCCAGCTGGTTGAGCAGCGGCGTCAGGGCTTCCAGGGTGCCTCGGGCGCTATCTCGCTGGGCCTTCAGGCCGTTCACTGCCTGCTGGTGGGCCTCTCTGGCGGCGTGGAAGGCGTTTTTCAGATGCGCTTTGTCGCGCTTGAGCTGCTGGTCGCGCTGGGCCAGCTCGGCCTCTTCCGCCACCAGCTGGGGTTTATGCTGGCCCCACTCGATGCGCATGAAGCGCTGGTACTCGGCCAGCTCCTCCTGGCGGGCAGCGGTTTTGCGAATGCGCTCGTTCTGCGCTTCCAGGCGAGTTCGCGTGGCCTTGAGCTGGGCGGGGTCGACGCCCTGTTCGGCCAGCTCCTGGCTGAAGGCCTCTTCCAGCTCGGCGCGCTGGCGCTGGTGTTCGGCGTTGGCATCGCTAAGCTGCTGTTTGTAGGTGCGTAGCTGGGCATCGAGGCTATCGAGCTGGCTTTGGGCGTCGGCCTTGAGTTCCAACAGCTGGCCTTGGTGGGTTTCGGCCAGCTCGGCCAGGGCGTCGCGCTTCTCGTCGCGCAGCTCGGTTTGGGCCTGCTCCTGGCGGGCCAGGGCGGCTTCGATGTGGGCACGGCGGGCTTTCTGGCTTTCCGCGTGGCGGGCCTGCTGCTGGCGGCGCGCTTCCAGGGCGTACTCCACTTCCTGCTCGGCGCGCTGATGGGCCAGGCGAGCGGTGTCCTGGGCGTCATCGGCCTGCTGTACCCGCTCGTTGTGCTGCTTGAGGGCCTTTTCAGCGGCGGTGCAGGCGGTATGGGCTCGGGCCTTGGCGCTCTCGGCTCCCTCGATGGCGGCCAGCAGGCTGGCTTCGTCCTGAGCGTAGTCGGGCAGCGCGATGGCGGAAAGGTCCAACGCCAGGCCGAACAGGTCGTCGCTGGCGTGGTCGGCCAGTTGGGGGGCGAGGTCGCGGCGTTCCAGCAGTTCCGGGGCGATCACCTTGCCGAGCTGCTGTTCCCAGCCGGGGCGGTGGTAGCGCAGGAAGTGGCGCAGGCTGCCCTGCTCGGGGGTCTGCTGCTGATAAAGCGTGTAGCAGTGCTGCTCGGCGCGCTCCCGCTGCTGACGGCACTGCACGAGATGCTGTTCGGCGGTGTCGCGCTCGCGCTTGTGGGCTTCCAGCTCGCGGCGCAGCGCCTCCAGGGTGGCCCCGGCCGCGCTGCGGGCCTGCTGGGCATCGTCCAGCCGCGCCTGGGCCAGCTCGGCTTCCTGGGCCTCTTCGCGGGTTTGGCTGGGCATGGCCAGCTGGGCCTTCAGCTCGGCCAGCTGCTCGACGCCTAGCTCCAGCTGGGCCTGATACTCGCTCTCCAAGCGCTGGCGGGCCTGCTGGTAGCGCTCGTTATGCTGCTGCTCGGTTTGCCACTGCTGCTCGCGGCGCTCGGCTTTCTCCTCCACCAGCGCGTCGATCAGTTCCTGGTTCTCTTGAGTCTGGCGGGCGAGGTTTTCCGAGAGTTCGCGCAGTCGGCCATCCAGGCGCGCCTGGCTTTCCTTGACTGCGTCCTGCATCACTTGCAGGTGTTGCTGCAGCTGGTCGCGCTGTTCGCGCCACTGGGGCAGCGCGTTGATGTCCCGCTCCAGGCCGGGCATGTCGGCATCAGCGTACTGCTCGAAGCGGGTTTGCAGGTCGTTGAGGCGGTGCTGAGTATGCTGCAGCTGGCTTGCCACTTCGCTGTGCTGGTCGTTGAGCGCATCCCGCCGTTCGCCGTAGGCCTGCTCTTCGGCCTGAAACTCCCGCTGGTGGCGGTTGAGTTCACCTTCCAGGTCGGCGACCTGCCGCTGGGCCTGTTCGCGGTCGGCGGCCAGCTGGGGTTTGAGTTGCCACAGGGTAGTGTCGAGCTCGGCCAGTTCGCGGTCGATGCCGGAGAGTTTGGCCAACGCGGCCTGCAGCGGCTCCAGGCGCATGGATTGGCGCATCTGGTGAATCCACTCGCGGGCCTTGGCACTGCGAATGCGAGTAACCGGCAGTTCGACGCCGTCCTCTTCGAAAATCGCCGCCAGCATGGTCTTGAGGGTGTCCATCTTGCCCTCTTTGGCGTGCACCGCCGAGACCAGCTTTTCGATATGGCGAATGCGCCGCTCGGGATTGACCAGGCTGAACTGGGCGGCGATCTGGCGCAGCTTCAGGCCATCGCGGCTGTTGCCGTGGAGCTGGGTAAAGTCGTTCTGGATCACCGAGCGGAACTCGGAGGTGGCCCCCAGCTTGGGCGACACCGGCGTGCCGCTGCGGCGCAGCCCGCTGGCCCACTGGGTGTAGTCCAGCGCCAGCGGGCCCTGCTCGGTCTCGACCAGGTAGTCTTCCGGGCGGTAAGGCGCGCCGACGAAGCGATACTCCACGCCGCCTTCCTGCTTGCGGGTCAGCACCGCCTGGCACACGTTGCCCGCTTCGCGGCGGTATTCGTATACCAGGTAGCTGTTGCGGTTGGGTAGGTAGAACGCGTCGAACTTCATACGCGTTTTGGGCACTACCTTGTTGGGTAATTCGCCGTAAAACACCGGCACCAGCCGCTGTAGCGTGGTTTTACCGGAGGCGTTGGTGCCGCAAATATTGGTGTGGCCGTCCACACTGAGTTCGACCACGCCGCTCAGGTGGCCGTGAATCATCACGATGCGCAATAAGTGAGCCATGCCGTATCCTTGGACTGGTGTTGGTATTGCCGTTAATGCTTTCATTACTGTGCTAGGCGACAGTTTACGCTATCTGATTTGGAGACGTTATGCCCCGCTACCCCGAGCATCTCACAGGCGAAGGCCCCGTAAACCCTTTTCCGGGTATCAAAGTGCTAGAGCGGAAACTTGGTCGGGAGCTTCCGCACCGGCTGGGCTCTAACGAGGGATTAGACATGCCGCACCGCGCCCTGCGGGAGCACTTTGGCGATGCGGTGGCGCAGCACGTTTATTGCTATGGCGATGCCGAGGCGCTGGGGGTACGTCAACGCTTGAGCGCACAGCAGAACATTCCCCTGGATCACCTGCTGGTGGATGCCGGTGCCGATAGTCTGATCGCCCTAGCGCTGCGTACTACCTGCACGGCGGGCGATGCGGTGGTGAGCACCGCAGGCACCTACCCTACCTTCGGTTACTTCGCCCAGGGCCAGGGCTGCCACTTGATCGAGCCCAGCTACCATGAAGCCCCCGGCGTGCTCGCCCCGGATTTAGAAGCGCTGGCAGCCGCCGCCCATCAAGAAGAGGCGCGGTTGGTGTACCTGGCGAACCCCGACAATCCTAGCGGTCACCTGCATAGCGATACCGCGATTCTCAAGCTGCGCGAGGCGCTGCCGGAGGCGTGCTGGCTGCTGCTAGACGAGGCCTACGGCGATTTTCGTGACGACGCGGGCAGCGAGTTCCTTGGCCAGGCGCTGCCGGGCGTGATTCGCCTGCGTACGCTCTCCAAGGCCCACGGCCTGGCCGGGATGCGTATTGGCTACGCAATTGCCGAGCCTGACGTGCTGGCGATGATGATGAAAGTGCGTATTCACTACGCGGTGTCGTCGTTCACTCAGGCGGCGGCTGAAGTCGTGCTCGATCACCCCGACGAAGTACGCCAGCACATTGAAGCAGTGAAAGCCCGCCGCGAACAGCTGGCGCTGCACTTCACGGCGCTGGGTGCCGACGTGCTCCCCAGCGCGACGAACTTCGTCGGCATTCGGCTACCCAGCGCGGAGTTGGCGGCAGCGGTGCATCAGGAGCTGTTGGCCGAGGGCGTGCTGGTAGCCCGCCTCGCCCACCCGGAATTGGCCAACGTGATCCGAATTACAGCGGTCGAGGACGCGTTAGCGCCCGGCAGATTGGCCGCGCTGGAAAAAGCGCTTCAGCAGCACGGCTAGCACCGCCTGCCCCGGAGCAAAGCCGGGGCGACTTCAAAGCAATCAGCCCGTTATGCCGGGGTTAGCCAGTGCCGGTAGGCGTCTAGTTCGCCGCGCACGGCTTGGCGATAAAGATGCTGCAGCTGGGCCGTTACGCTATTCGCCGCCACCGGCTCGCTAAGGGGCGGCGCCCCGGCGCGAGTGCCGATTCTGCGCCCATCCAGCTCTCTTAGCGGCAGAATTTCGGCGGCGGTGCCGGTCAAAAATGCCTCATCGGCGGTGTAAAGCTCATCGCGGGTAATGCGCCGTTCTTTGACTTCGATGCCCAACACATCCCGGGCCAGTTGAATGACGCTATCTCGGGTGATGCCCTGCAGGCAGGAGGTCACTTCCGGGGTGTGTAGCACGCCATCGCGCAGTAAAAAGACGTTCGCCGCCGAGGCCTCGGCCACATAGCCTTCGGGGTCGAGCATGATAGTTTCATCAAAACCCGCTTTGACTGCCGTGTTGAGCGCCAGCATCGAATTCACGTAGTGGCCGCTGGTTTTAGCGCGGCACAGGCTGATGTTGACGTGGTGACGCGCCCAAGAGGACGTCAAGGCGCGCAGCCCGTGGGACGCTGCATGAGGGGAAAGGTAGGGCCCTAGATCCCAGGCGGCAATCATCACATGGGTGGTCAGCCCTTGGGCACGCAGCCCTAGGCCTTCCGCGCCGAGAAACACGGTGGGCTTTAAATAAGCGCTGCTTAACCCATTTTTAGTCAGGCTCTCACGCTGGGCATCGATCAGCTCGGCTTCGCTAAACGGCAGCGGGATATCCAGCGCGTGGGCGCTTTCCACTAGCCTTCGCGTGTGCTCCGCTACCCGAAACAGCTGCGGGCCTTGCGGCCCTGCGTAAGCGCGCACGCCTTCAAAACAGCCCATGCCATAGTGCAGCGTATGGGTGAACACATGCACTTTGGCGTTTCGCCAAGCGAGCCATTGGCCATCCTGCCAAATCCAGCCGTCACGATCATAGAGTGGTGTCATCGGGTCATTTGCTCCCACTGTTGTTGCCAGCCATCGATGAGCGCCTGCTGGTGCGGCTGTAGCGATTGGTAGCCCCAGGCGGCAATTTCGTCGTTTTGTGGATCGAATACGGCGGTCTTGCTGCCCGCAAGGGCTTGGATCACCGCATGACCGCAGAGCGGCACGTAGCCTTCGGAGTAGCCGCCTTCATGCACCACCACCAACTTGCCGCTGCAGCAGCGCTCTGCCACGGCCTTGACTTGAGCGGTCATAGTGGCGAAAGCCTGGCTATTGAGCAGCATCTTACCTAGCGGGTCTTTGGCGCAGGCATCATAGCCACAGGCCACCACGATTAGGTCAGGCTTGAATGCCTCCAACGCGGGCAGCACCAACGTTTCCATGGCATACGCGTAGGCCCCCAGGCCACAGCCAGGGGGCAGCGGCAGGTTAAGGTTAGCGCCTAGCCCGGCCCCTTCTCCCTGCTCGTCAAAACCACCGGTTTCCAGCGGGTAGTTGGCCGCTTGGTGCATGGAAACGGTGAAGACATCGGGGTCGTGATAAAACGCCGCCTGCTGGCCGTTGCCGTGGTGAACGTCCCAATCGAGTATCGCTACCCGTTTGGCTTGACCTAGGGCGCGGGCACGCATCACCGCGACGGGAATATTGCCCAGCAGGCAGAACCCTCGGCCTTGATCGGCTTCGGCATGGTGGCCCGGAGGGCGGCATAGCGCATAGGCGTTATCCACGTCGCCCAGTGCCACGGCCTCAACGGCGGCGATGACCAGCCCCGCTGAGTGGGTTGCCGCCGCCCAACTGCCCGGCATATAGGGCGCGCAGTCGCCGCCATTGCCCCCTCGTGCTTTATCCCCTGCTTGCAGTTCATCCAAATAACGCGGGGTATGAAAACGCCGCAGGTCTTCCATCGTGGCGGCAGGTGGCTTCACTACGTGAAGCTCATCAATCAGCCCGCTCACTTCCAGAATATTCTTCAGCCGCCGCTTGCTCTCTGGGCTTTCGGAGGCGGCCTGGGGCTGCAAGAACTCCCCCGGCGCGGAAAACACGCCAATGGCCCCCTGGTCGTGCCAAAAGCAGCGTTCGTGCCAGTAAAATCCGGTTTTACTCATGCGGTAAACCCCTGCATAAAGGCCGCTAGGTTGGCGCTTAAATGCTCGGTGGGGTAGCCGCCTTCCTGCACAATCACCATGGGTAGCGAGAGCGCTTTTAAACGTTTGCCCACCTCGATAAACGCCTCGGTTTCCACATGCAGGCCCGCTAGCGGGTCATCCTTATGGGCGTCTAACCCCAGCGCGACCACCACGGCATCCGGCTCATAGCGCTGCAGATGGTCGATCAGGATCGCCAGCGCATCCAAATAGACCTCGCCATCGCTGCCCACCGGCAGGGGGAGATTCACGTTGCAACCCACGCCCTCATCGCTGCCCTCTTCATCGGCACCGCCCCAGAAAAACGGATAAAAATCGCTGGGGTCGGCGTGTAGCGAACCGGTCCATACATCGTTTCTGGCGTAGAAAATATCCTGGGTGCCGTTACCGTGGTGCAGGTCTACATCGATAATCGCCACCTTGGCAAAGCGTTCGCGCAGCACGGTGGCGGCTAGCGCAGAGTTGTTCAGCAGGCAAAAGCCGCCTGCGCGCTCCGGCCCAGCATGGTGGCCTGGCGGGCGGCACAGCGCATAGGCCACCGCTTCCCCGTCTAACACCGCTTCTGCCGCCGCCTCTGCGGTGACGGCCGAGGCCAGCGCGCCTTGAAAACTAGTCGCGCTGAGCGGGCAGGCCATATCGTGCAGGTGCCAGCCCGCTTGCCCAATCGGGTGGCGGGGGTAGTGGTGGCCTCCGCCGCAGGGGTGAATGTTGGGTGCCACAAACTCGGCGGCATTGGGCAGCGCCTGCCAGCGGGCATAGATCGTTTCTAAGAACGTCAGGTAGCGCGGCGTATGAATTTGCTCTAGGCGCTTGCGCAGCTTGGGGGAGTCTGACTCAACTGGCGCAGTGAGCACTAAGCCAGCCTTTGCTAACCCCTGCGTCAGTAGCTCGGCACGCACCGGGCCTTCCGGCGATGCGACGGGCTGGCCACGTAGCAGGAAGGTAGGCGGCGCATGCATCGCTTGGTCAGGGTGATAAAAGCACTTCATGGGTCGCAGTCCTTAGCTAGTCACAGCAGTGACGGTATCCAGGTGGAGAGCACTGGGAAAGCCGCCAACAGCACAATCACCACCAAAAACGAGACGTAAAATGGCAGCGACGCCACAATGGCCCGTTCATAGGGCACCTCGGCTATTCGCGCGGCGGTCATTAGCGTCATCCCCACCGGCGGTGTGACGTTCGAGATATTGAGCACCACAATCATCAGAATAGCGAAGTGGAGCGGGTCAAAGCCAAGCTGAATCATGGCAGGCACCAGCACCGGCGCAATGACTACCAACGCGGGCAGCACATCCATGACGGTGCCAATCAACAACAGTAGCAGGCACACCAGCATCAACTGTATAAAGGCCACATCGCTAAAGGTGGTGATGATACTGGCTGCATCCCGCGCGATGCCTGAACGGGTCACAAACCAGCCTAGCACTGCCGAAGTGGCCAGCAGAAAAAACACCACGCCAGAAAAGCGCACGGTAGTGACTAACGCCTGCCATATTTTGCGCCAGGTTAAGTTTCGGTAGAACACCACGCCGATCACGATGGCGTACACCGCAGCAAACCCCGACGCTTCAGTGATGGTGGTTAAGCCAGAGAGAATGCCGCCTAGAATAATCATCGGCACCACAAGAGCGGGCAGCGCCAGTACAAATGACATCACCGCCATCTTAAACGGCGTGGGGGCCTGTTTTGGATAGTTACGCTTCCAGGCTAAAAAGAAGCTAACGCCTAGCAGCGCCACGGCCATTAGCAGACCTGGAATAATGCCACCGGCAAACAGATCGATCACCGAAATATCCCGCAGCAAGGTAGCGTACACCACCATCACAACGCTGGGGGGAATAATCGGCCCAATGATCGAAGAGCACGCGGTGACTGCGGCTGCATACTCGGCATCGTACCCCTGCTTTTTCATCTCGGGGATCATGATTTTGCCGATGGCCACCGTATCGGTCACCGCTGCCCCCGTCAGGCCCGCAAAAAACACCGACACCGAGATATTCACATGGGAGAGCGAGCCCCGCACCCGGCCAAACAGCGCATTGTTGAAGGCGATCAGCTTGTGGGTCAGCCCGCCCTGGTTCATTAGCTCTGCGGTAAAAATAAAGTAGGGCACGGCGATCAGCAGAAAGCCGGAGACGCCAGAGAACATACGGTCGGCGATGATGCCGAGCATGCGCTCGCCGCCAATCGCAAACCCACCCGCCAACCCAGACATAGCCATCACAACGGCTACCGGCGCGCCAATAAACAGCAGTACAACAAACGCAATAATCGCAGGCGTCATGAGCGGTGCTCCCCATCAACGGTATCGATAAGTTCGCCAATCACGTCCTGCTCATCCATAAAGTGTTCGAGCAGTGCAAACCCGTGCACCAAGTGCAGCAGCATAATGCCCCCACTCATCGGCACGACAACGGCGGTGACCTTGCTGGGAATACGGATTTGGTCGGAGACCATGTACACCTGGGTGGCGCTGCTAAAGTAGTCCCAGCCGTACCAGGTGAGCATGAGCGCAAACAGCCCAATCACCGCTAGGCAAAGCCCGGCGGCCACCTGCACCATCACTTTTGGCAAGCTGCGTACCAGTAGCGTCATGGCGACGTGCTCACCGTAGCGCAGCGAAATCGTCATCGAGAGAAAACCAATCCAAGGCAAAAACAGCCGCGCCAACGAGTAGGTCCAGCTCAGCGCGCTGCCCGTGATCAATTTGTATAAAAATGCGGTAAAGGAGATGCCTAGCATCGCCAGAATACAGCCCACACACACCACGATAGCGACCTGATTGACCAGGTCGCTTAAGCGGCGCAAAGGAGTTAAAACGCCCATGGTTATTCCTCACGCTGGGGCGCATGACCCCAGCGTTGATCACCGTTATTGTCCGTAAATCCGCAGGTCATCTTCGGCTAGCTGCTGGCCCACGCGTTCGACTTCATCTAGCAGGCCCTGCATGCGCGCCTCGTCCATCCCGAAGTCGTTGACGATCCACTCCTGCCAAGCGGGGCGGGCAATTTCAGCCATACGCTCACGTTCGGCATCGGGCATGAGATAACAGGATTCAAAGCGCTCGCAGGACTCGACCCAACTAGCGGTGGCTAACGCGCCCGACATGCCGTGGCTGAGCTGAATGGCCTCACGCGCCGAGCTAATCACCGCCTGCTGATGCGTTTCCGGCAGCGATTGGTACCAGGACTCGCTCACCACCCAAGGCGCGCTGTTGTACACATGCCCGGTGAGGGTGGTGTAGTCGGTCACTGCATCGAAATTGAAGGTGGTATTAAGGACCGGCGCGTTGAACTGACCATCGGCTAAGCCGGTTTCCAGCGCGGTGATCAGCTCGCCCCAGGGCAGCGGCGTCGCGGAGGCCCCTAACGAGCGCATGATGGCGACGTGGGCCGGGTTCTCTTCGGTGCGGATATTGAGCCCTTCTAGATCTTCCAGGGTTTCGATCAAACGGACGTTATTGGTAAAGGCTACGAAGCCGCCGCCGTCGTCGAAGGTGCCTAGATAGCGCATGCTCGCGGCATCCACGGAGCCCGACATAAAGTCGGCAAACCACTCACTATCAAAGAACGTCCACGCTTGCCGCCAGCTGGTAAATAGGAACGGTGCGGTCACCGCTTGGTAGTCGCCATAGAACGACGACATGGCCCCTGCGGACATGATGGTGGACTGCAACGTACGGCCGCCCTGCACTTCCGAGCCATTTTCTACTTCAGAGCCGAGCTGGCCGCCGCCGAAGATAGTGACTTCAAGATCCCCATCGGTACGGGCTTCGACGAGATTTTTAAAATGCACCAGCGCCGGATAGATTTCGTTATTGCTCATATCCTCCGGTAGCTGGGTGGCGATCACCATTTCATAGGATTGGGCTTGGGCTGTGGCGCTAGCCACTGCCAGCGGAAGTGCCGCGAGGGCAGTGAAGAGCAAAGAGCGATTAGCGTTCATAACACACCTCGTTTTGGTTATTAATGGTCTTCGTTATGACTGGCGTTGCAGTGCTACGGGCGTGGTGGCCTTTATTGTTGTTGTACGGCCAGACCTGTAGCGTGATTTATCAGTGATGTTTAGGCAGTGATTCCCATAGTTCAATCGCGGCTGCGAGATCCTCCAGGGAGGCCCCTACCGATTTAAACAGCGTGATAGCGTCTTTATCCGAGCGCCCAGGTTTAGCACCGGTTAACACCTCAGCAAGCTCCGCTTGGATGTGCTCAAACTGGAACTCACCCTCATCAATCGCTTGCAGAATATCTCCTGCCTCACCTTTTGCACCGGCGTAGGTATCCACAAATACTTGTGAGCGACGCAAGCAAAGCGCATCGGTTTCTCGCATTTGCGGCCGAAACGCGCCAATTAAATCGACGTGAGTTCCGGGGGTTAGCCACTCCCCTTTGATGATGGGTTGGGTGGAGAGCGTCACGCAACTGACAATATCTGCCTCCGCCACGGCGGCGGGTAATGCTTCTACTACTTGGGTATCAAAACGGCTTGCGTACTCCTCAGCAATCTCCGTTGCCTTGCTGGGGTTACGTCCCCAGATCAGCACGCGCTTGATCGGCCGCACGCTGGCGTGGGCTTCGATCACCATAGGGGCCAGCTTGCCTGTGCCCACGACCAACAGCGTTTCGGCGTCTTCATTGGCTAACGCTTGGGCGGCCAGCGCAGAGGCAGCGGCGGTACGGCGGCGGGTTAATTCACTGCCATCGATACAGGCCAGCGGCTGGCCGTGCTTGCCTTCACTGAGCAGGTAAAGCCCGGAAATAGCGGGAATACCGTGCTCGGCGTTTTGCGGAAACACGTTGACCATTTTCACACCAATATAGCCAGCGGCTTCCCAGGCGGGCATCAGCAGCATGGTGGCTTCACCATCTGGCCGGTACATGGCGTGATGGTGGCGAGGAGGCGACTCCACCCCGTTCACAAAGGTGTGCCGTAAGCGGTCAATGACTCCCTGCCAAGTTAAGTATTGCGCGACTTCCGCTGCCGAGACGACCTGCATATCAAGCCTCCAGCAGCGCAGCGATGACCATGATTTCCACCTTCCACTCAGGCTTGGCCAGCTTGGCTTCCACGGCGGCGCGCACCGGCGGGCGGCCAGGCACTACCCAGGCATCCCAAGCTTGGTTCATTTGATCGAACTCCGCCATGCTGGTGACCCACACTTGAGCAGAAATTAGGTGCTCTTTGGATGTCCCCGCTTGCACCAGCAGTTGGTCGATACGTGCAAGCACTTGCTCGGTTTGCCCACGCATATCGGCGGTGGTATCCGTTGGCACTTGGCCTGCGAGGTATACCGTGCCGTTATGAATCGCCACTTGGCTCATGCGAGTATTGCTGTCTTGATAGGTCACGCCCATGGGGTCTCTCCAAGGAAGGTGGGGATCCTCTTGAGACTACGACGATGCAAAAGGGTGTGCTTGCCCGAAACTCTGGCAAATTTGCCCGCAAGTCAGGCAGGCAGCGTGTTCAGGCGTTATCTGTCAGAAGAGGGGGAAATCTCAAAGTAACGACGATAGGCGCGGGAGAAGCTGCCTTGGTCGCGAAAGCCCACCAGCATGGCAATGTGGCCAAGACTCAGCGCGCTATGGCGAACCATCGTGCGCGCATGATCTAACCGCCTGCGCTGTACATAGGCCAGCGGCGTCACCCCGGTTAATTCACGAAAGCAGCTATAAAAGTGCCCAGGGCTTAATGCACACAGGGCCGCTAGCTGCTCAACGCGCACTTCATCCGCCAAATGTTGGTCTAGCCAGGCATCCAACCGCTCTAGATCAAGCCGCTCACTGATACAGCGCACCCCGAGCTGGTCGGCCGTCTGTTTTGGCGCGTCTTGCAGGTACATATAGAGCGCCCGCAGTAGCAACACAGCGATCTCATTTTGCAGTGCTGGGCATTGGTCAAGCTGATGCGCAAGCGCATGGGTGAGCTGATTTAAAGCAGGTGGAACGGTAAAGAAACGCGGCTTATCGAATAAGCGCTCAATCTCACTACCCTTTTCCAAGGTGGCTAAGTGCTGCACAGGGATATCCAGCACCAGCGTTCGATTGCTGCCATCGCCTTGATACTCGTGATGGCGCGACGAAGGGATCAAACAGCCACGGCGAGCGGTGACCCGCCCCCCTTGGCCTTCCATGGCAAGCTCGGTAACGCCACACGTCGCCAGGATTAGCTGGTGGAAATCGTGGGAGTGCGCCACCTGCTCTGGGGCCAAATTGCGGCTATGCAGCTCAAACTGGGCCATAAACTTACCACTGGGTTGGTTCTCAACAAGAGCCTTTACTATACGGCGATGCCCTATTGAAAAGCGAGGGTGCGTTAACGTTTCATTAACGCACCCCGCAACAGCCAGTAACCGCTTAGGCGTCAGGCAGTGCGGCAATCACCATAATTTCCACTTTCCACTCAGGCTTGGCCAGCTTGGCTTCCAGAGCGGCGCGCACTGGCGGGCGACCCGGCACCACCCAGGCTTCCCACACTTCGTTCATTTCCGCGAACTCGGCCATGTCGGTCACCCACACCTGAGCAGAAATCAGGTGCTCTTTAGAGGTACCTGCCTGCGCCAGCAGCTCATCAATACGCGCCAACACCTGCTCGGTTTGGCCACGCATACCCACCGTGGCATCGGCTGGCACTTGGCCCGCAAGGTAAACCGTTCCGTTATGAACAGCCACTTGGCTCATACGTGCATTGCTTTCGTGATAGGTCACGCCCATGGGGTTGTCTCCGTTAAAGTTACGTTTTATATGACATTGATGGCACGGCACCATTTTTACCACGAGATATGTTTAACGGATATCTCTAAACAACAGGCATAAAAAAAGGGCCTAAGTGCCTATTCAAAATTAATCGCGCACTCAGTGCCATAGCCATCGAGTAGCCGGTGCACCTCATCACAGAGGTTATCAAACGAAAGATACGCACTCAGCGGCAGCCATGCATACTTCATCTGCCGCCACAGAATCTCAATCAGATTCAGCTCCGGCGAGTAAGCCGATAAGTAGACCAGATGAACACGATGCGACATCCACTCGAGTATTTTCCGCCTGAAGGCCTTGGAGCGATGCATGCTGGCATTGTCGAGCACCACCACGGCGAAGGTGTCGGGGTCTTTCTGGGCTACAAAATGGTCAAACGCGTCGATGACCGTATCGGTGGTCACGGACTCGGTGGCAGTGTGATAGATCAGCTTCCCTGCTCGGCTGAGAAATCCCAGTACGTTCAGCCTTCGGCTATGTGAGTAGGCGGGCACTTCGCAGGGTTTACCAATGGGGCTCCACGCGTATGGCACCGACGATGATTGTGAAAAGCCTGATTCATCAAAGTAATAGAGCTCATGTTCGCCCTGGTCTTCCCGCTGGTGAAGCGCCTTGAGGAGGCCCTGAGTGTTGCGAAAATCAGTTTCGTCACGGCGTGCCTTCAATGAATGCCGAATACGCTTGAAGCTGAGCCTATTTTTTTTTTAAGCGCCCTGCGGAGCGTCACCATGCTGACCTTTTTCCCCGTCTCCTCCTGAAAGCGGGCGTGCAAGGAGCGGAGCTGATGGGGCTGTTCTGCGACCAGCTCCTGCAGTCGCTGATGGTCATTGTCATCCAAGGCAGGCGTTCGACCACTGCGCGGCTTATCGATTAGACCATCAAGGCCCGACGCTTCCCATTGCTTGAGCCATCGTGATACGGCATCGCGACGAACCTGCAGTATCTCGCTGATTTGATTGATGGTATGGCCTTGATGGCTTAACAGGATGGCATGAGCACGACGACGTAAGGCGCGCTTCTCACCATCTTGATAAGCAGAGGTCAGCGTCTGCTGTTCAGAGTCAGAAAGTGGAGCAATAAAGCGCCTTCTTGCCATGGTTCCATCCGTGCCCGAGATCCTTGCATCGATAATACACGAAAATATTAGATTAAGCACTTAGCTCTCATCTTTGGTGGCTTTGTTAAGTCACCTGGATGGGTTTTTTTAATTAATATTCAATGATTATTTGTTGAGTTTAACGTTTAAGGTGGCTGCTATTAATCAATATATGTTAGTCCTCTCGCTAGTGTTGAGTGCGTTGGCAATTATGGTAAATGGCCGATATGCTAACAGCAAAATTCCCGTAGCAGGCTCTTTAAGCATATTTTTGCTGGTTGTCTTATTGTGCGCTTTTTATGCGGTTGCCGACTACTTTACGGGCAACGGTATCGATGAATCTGTCTTGTATCATTTACAGGTTGGTGTAGAAGGCGCTGGCGTTGCAGCCTACAAGTGGCTTGTGGTGGTGGTAACGGTAGTGCTGGCGGTTGTGCTAATCGTAGCTTTCATTGCATTTACCAAAATTACTCGGCGCAAGCGACAGCATAGCCTCCCAGCCCTCGTGCTGGCTGCTGCACTACTCAGCAGCTCAGTGGCAGTCAACCCCGCATCCCACAACTTATATTCCCTATGGCAAATAATAGCGCAAGGGCAGCGTCAAATAACGTTGCCTGAATCACACTGGCAGCCTGTAAGCAAAACGCCAGAAGCACCGCTGAACGTGGTTGTGCTTTACCTAGAGAGCTTAGAGCGCACATATTTAAACAACGATGCGTTTCCAGACCTTACACCTAACCTGAACCACTGGGAGAGTAAGGGCACCTACTTTACTGATATTCAACAAGTCACCGGGTCGGGTTGGACTATCGGAGGTATGGTGGCCAGCCAATGTGGTATACCCCTAATGACACCAGGGCATGGTAATGCCATGTCAGGAATGCCCGACTTTCTACCGTTGGCTGACTGTCTAGGCGATTACTTGAACGACCAAGGGTATCGTCTAGATTTCATTGGCGGAGCTGATCTCGACTTTGCCGGGAAGGGTAAGTTTTATCAAACCCACGGGTTTACTAACGTACACGGCGTGAAAGAACTCACCACGCAGCTAAACCAACCCCCCATGTCGGATTGGGGAATATACGATGATGTCCTACTTGAGCATTTTCGTCAGCGCCTAGCATCAATGGCGAACCAGCAAACACCCTATGGCCTATTTGGCCTAACGCTGGATACACACCACCCTGCAGGCCATATTCCTCCCGCCTGTGAAAACATCGAATATGCGGATGGTGAAGACCCAATGCTCAATGCCGTCCACTGTGCTGACCGCCTAGTCGGGCAGTTTATTGACGCCTTCATGGAAAGCCCCGCCGCACAAGACACCGTGCTGGTGGTGATGTCGGACCACCTAGCCATGCGTAATACGGTGTGGGAGCGTCTTGAAACACAAGAGCGCCGTAACTTATTGATGATGTTCTCACCTCACTTACCGCCTGGGGAAGTAAACAAACCAGGCTCTACATTGGATGTAGCCCCCACGCTGCTGACGGCCATGGGGTATGAAACAGAAGGGTGGGGGTTTGGCCGTAACCTGCTCAATGACACCCCAACACTGCGAGAGAGTGAAGCCAATATCAATGACTTCCTGAACCTACAGCGAGGAGCCCTTGCTTCGCTATGGCGCTTCCCACAGTTAGATAGTGGCATTCGATTTAATGCCACGTCATCCACAATGCAAATGGAAGGGCAGCCATATCCCGTGCCAGCGTTACTGCGGCTGGATGAGGATGCCAATGTCGAAAGCTTTACTCCGTCCTCACCGGAACAGAGTGGCCTACTTGAGCAAATAGCAGCGCTGGCTCCTGATGAAAATTTCGTATGGAGTGACCAGTGTCGCCATATCGATGGCCTTTTTGAAACAGACTTCTCGACTAGCGGCACAGATAGCTCGCTTTGCCTAGCGGTTGGACAGCTCGAAGGCGACGTGTATATACAGCCGCTAGATAGCGATGACATTCACTTAACCCAGCGTAATATTGTTGACCACCTAGACCAAAGCAAAGCTGATACGCTCCCTTCTCAGCTCCAACAACGAGCACTTAGGCTAGCGAACTTTAATGCCTCTGGGGGTTGGTATGAAAAGCACGTTGCATGGTCTGACTGGGATAGCTTAGAAACTATCACTATCCGTTCAGCAGGGTTTGGGGCAGGGCAAACACATATCAACCAAAGCCCAAATAGCCAGGAAATGACGGCCGAAGTGCTTCCACAATTCCACCGAGGGGTCACCTTGGTAGGTGTCAACCCACAGCGTGAGCCAACGCTAATCAATCATGTGGATACATGCCAAGCATCCACGCCTGACACGGGCTTCGCCGAGCAAATCGCATCGTTACAGGAGGTATATTCGGCATTCGCGGTGATTGTGCACGACACCGCCTTTTGCCAAAGTCGCGACGCGTTTGCCGCGTTACTCAAGGACACACCGCTTTTAGAATGGCAACAACTGGCTTTTCGCGAGCCTTATATCGGGCTTATTACAGCAGATGGTCAGACACACGAAATGAAAGGCAGAGCCTCTGGCGCTGCCAGTATGACGCTCCGCCGTTCAGAGAGAAGAGTGAACCAGTAGCAGTCACAGAGACCAATAGCTAGCATGCATTGAGAGCCGCCGCTTGAGCCAAACAGGTAGGCGGCGCTCCATTCGCCCTAACCGGTAACCCATGTATTTCACAAGTGTCCGCAAGGCCGCCTCGGGTAACGAGAAGGGGGCATGTCGCCAAAGGTAGCGTATTTCCGAATTCACAAAGCGCCAACCTTCACCTTCAGGTTTGCCCAAACTCCTCAATAACAATGGCTCGCGGGAGTGTAGCACACCAATATCAAAATAGCGTTTGGCTTCCTCCAGCAGCGTATAATTATGGGAATGATACACACAAGCGTCAGACTGATAAGCCAGTGCCCAACCCGCTTTTAATAGCCGCGCACCGGCAATCATATCCTCACTTAAAATAGTGCCATGAGGAAATCCGCCCGCCTCAATCAATGCCTGCCGACGGTAAGCCGCAAAAGAGTTGGACAAAAACGCGGTCTTAATACCAAGCGAAGGGATATCCCCAGCATCCACTAAACGTGAAACAGGGGGGTAATTAAACAGCCGAGCGTGAGCGGCAATAGGAGTGGCATCACCATGGGGAAGCTGACGGCCAAAAGCGGCACCCACCTGCGGGTTTTCAAACGCCTTCACTAAGGTGGCCAAAGCCTGATGATCCGCAGGAACGGCATCTTGGGTGAGAAAAACCACCACATCGCTCGTGGCCAAATGCCTAAGCGCCATATCACGGGTAGCACCATGATTGAATGACTGCCTAGGGATCACCAAAGTATCGGCCCCCACTTGCCTAGCAAGCGACACCGTATCGTCTTCTGAAGAAGAGTCCACCACAAGAAGCGTAGCCTCTGGCAAGCTAGCGGTAACAATGCCAAGCCACCTAGCGAAATCCGCGCCTGGGTTCAGTGTAGGAACGCAAACCGCTACAGAAGGACTAAATACAGATAATGACGGCAAAATGAACCCCTGTAGGCAGCGAAAAAGCACCTAAAGCTCTAATTTTAGCATGTTGGGATAAAGGGTGTCTTATGGCATTATACCCACCCGCTGGTGACGCTGCCCGCCCAAGCGCTCAACCGCCGTTTTGCTAATGGCAACCCGTTTGAGATGGCCTAAGAGCAGGCTACACGAAGGTACCAATGGAAAAAAAGCACTCTTCTGAAAACTCCGTCGAAGGAACGACAATCGTTAATAAACGCACGCATAAACTTAGGCGAAAAGCGTATACACTACTGGCGTTGCTGAAAAATGGTGACTGGCAGGGCATTGCCGAGCGCCTAACGCGCTATGCCACGCGGTTAGGGCTTGGCAAACGGGCGCGCCGCCAACGGCAAATAGATGCCTGCGAGCCTGGTATAGATATTATCTGCACCCCCCATACCCGCTTTGTAGCGCTGCGCATGCGTTTGTCATTAGAAATGCTAGGCATTGGCCCCGTGCGTATTTTTGATGCCCAGCCTGCGCGTTACGCCCCAAAATTGCACATTGTCATCTGCCCGCAAATGGTAGCGCAGCTTCCAGCTAACTACATTGCCATGCAAATGGAGCAGTCGGTCAGTTCACGCTGGTTTGATCAAGCCTATATCGACCGGCTGGAAAATTCGGTTGCCATCATGGACTACTCACTGCACAACATTGCCTATCTGCAGGACAGTGCAGGGTTGTCCCATCGGCAAATTTTTTATACACCTGTCTCTAATTTACCCCGTGATTACCTATACCCTGTTGGCCAGGCCAAGCAGGATGACGACCCCACCAGCACCGGTACTGAACCTACTTACGATATCGCCTTTTACGGCGATGCTAATACGCCAAGGCGCCAGGCATTCCTAAGCGCACTGGAACAGCACTACTCAGTGTTACGTATCAGTGAAGTATTCGGCGAAGCGCTCTACGCCCAGCTAGCACGTGCGCGAGTAATCGTTAATATTCATTACTACGAAGGCGCACTGCTTGAAACCACCCGGCTGTATGAATGCCTCTCCCTTGGCCATAGTATCGTCTCAGAAAGCAGCGTCGATATTCACGAACACGCACTGCTCAAGCCATACATTACCTTCACACCGATCGGCGATATTGACGCCATGGTAGCAGCGGTGGGAGAACGTCTAAACCAAACACACACGCCCCCCGAGCTACCCGACGACATTGCCCACTTCCACTTCTACTTTGCGCGATTGCTGGTCGCCAACAACCTACTGGACGCCCAAGCGCTAGACGCCATACCCTCGCCGCTGCGCGCCTCGCAACTCGCCGAAGGGGTTGGGTTGTCGTTGCCAGAAACCCACCAGCGCCGCTTGGCGTTTCAAGCAAGCTACCCTGGTTACCCCGTTTTTCCTGGTTTGCGCCACCATCAAGGATGGCGTGGGTGTGCACTTAGCTACCGATATTTAGCGCGACAGGCGAGCGCCTGCGGGGTTAAGTCAATGGAAATACGTGAAGACGACGCCGGACTAGAAGGTGATGCCTCTGAGCGTTGGCAAAAAGCCACCCAGCTATTTGACGCACGGCCAGATCTCGACGTGCTGTGCGGGCTGGTAGCCGACGTGGCAGAAGACGTTAATGTACTGGAAACCCTAGAGCACGATGGCGAACGCTATATCGTGGTCAACCGTATGACCAGCATGGTGTGCAACCGCTATGGCACCAGAGCCATCCAAGCACTGGCTGAATGGCCGTTTGACGACACCAATGTAGAGCGCAACACCATTGACCGCTACCTGGAAGGCCTGAGCTTGAACGTACTCGTACCGCTTCCCTTTATAGCCCAGCACCGTGCAGAAAGCCGCTCCACGCTATGGCAGTTTCAAAACACAACCTACGACCCCATGATTGAAGCAAGCGAGCAGCGCCTCATTGCACTGAGCCGCCAAGCGCTAGAAAGCCGTGAGGGCCAGTGATGTCAATTCATAAACCAGCAGTGTCGCCGCTAGCCATCGGGCGAGATATCTACCAGCATCGCTACCTGCTAAAAACCATGATTTGGCGAGAAATAAACGGACGTTACCGCAGTTCGCTGCTAGGCGTACTATGGTCGTTCATTACTCCCTTATTAATGCTCGCCATTTACACGTTCGTGTTTACAGTTGTGTTTCAAGCCCGATGGAACATCGAAGCAGAGCACGGGCAAGCCACGTTTGCCCTGGTACTGTTTGTTGGCCTGATTATTCACGGGCTAATTGCCGAAGTACTCGGCCGAAGCCCAGGGCTAATGTACGAACACGGCAACTACGTCAAGCGGGTTGTGTTCCCCCTGCAAGTGCTACCGCTAGTACCGTGCTGCTCCGCACTGTTTCACTTTTTTATCAGCGTTGGCATGCTGCTACTGGTTATCCTACTACTAGGCCACCCGGTGCACGCCACGCTATTATGGCTACCGGTAGTGATTGCGCCGCTGATGCCCATGCTAGCGGGACTGGCGTGGCTACTGTCTGCGCTGGGCGTTTATGTGCGTGATATTAGCCATGTTTCTGGACTGATAGTGACCGTATTGCTATTCGTATCACCCATTTTTTTCCCAGCCGACGCGCTTGGCGAAACGTTCCAGCGCTTCATGTACCTCAACCCACTCACCGTGATCATTGAACAAGCACGAGGCGTACTGCTTTGGGGGCAAACGCCAGATGCCCTCGCGCTGATTGGCTACAGCGTTGTCTCGTGCAGTGTTGCCTGGCTAGGCTACATGGTATTCCAAAAAGCGCGGGGAGGCTTTGCCGATGTGCTCTGACCAAGTGACCAGCCATACCGCCCCGCAAACCGCCAGCAAGGGCAACATTGCCATTCGGGTAAACGGCGTTACCAAGCGTTACCGCCTATACCCCTCCACCAAGGCACGCCTGAAAGAGTGGTTATGGCGGCCGCTTAAGCGGCGGCTAGGCCGCCCGGCCCCTCCGTATTACCGCTCTTTTACAGCGCTGGATGAAATCAACTTCGAGCTGCCCAAAGGCCACACCATGGGGGTGATTGGCCGCAATGGCTCAGGCAAATCCACCCTGCTACAGCTCATCTGTGGCACGCTGGAGCCCAGCGCTGGCAACATAGAAGTCAATGGCCGCATTGCCGCGCTGCTAGAACTAGGCGCTGGCTTTAACCCCGAATTTACCGGCCGCGAAAACATCTACATTTACGCCGCTGTCATGGGGCTAAGCCGCGAGCAGGCAAGCAAGCGTTTCGATGACATCGTCGCCTTTGCCGATATTGGGGATTTTATCGAACAGCCGGTCAAATCTTACTCTAGCGGTATGCTCGTGCGCCTAGCTTTTGCCGTGATAGCCCACGTTGACGCCGATATCCTCATCATTGATGAAGCGTTAGCCGTCGGCGACGCCTTTTTTGTGCAAAAGTGCATGCGCTTTTTGCGCCGCTTCATGCAAACCGGCACCGTCTTGTTCGTTAGCCACGACAGCGCCGCCGTTACCAACCTCTGCGACCGCGCCATCTGGCTGGAGCAAGGGAAGCTACGCATGCAAGGCAGTGCCAAAGAGCTAACCGAACACTATCTCGCCGCACGCTATGCCACGGCCGAAAAAGCAGAAGCAGAAGAGAGCACCATGCCTGAACAACAGGCACCTAACAGGGCACCCAAACTGCCCAACATGCCCTCTAAACTAGACTATTACGACCCGCGTCAGGCACTCATCAACGCCAGCCCATTGCGTAACGAGCTAGAAATCTTTGCCTTCGATGAAACCCAGGAAAGCTTCGGGCAGGGCGGTGGCAGTATTACCCAAGCCATACTGCGCGATGCACAGGGCAGGGCGCTCAGGTGGGTGATTGGCGGTGAGCCGGTATCGCTGCGCGTAGACGGGGTAGCACACCGCGCCATGCAAGGGCCCATTGTCGGCTTTCTGCTCAAAGACCGGCTAGGGCAAACCCTCTTTGGCGACAACACCTTTCTCACCTGCCAAGACCTAACCCTAAAGGCCGGGCAAGCGTTTGTGGCCGAGTTCAACTTTGTTATGCCCACGCTACCCCGAGGGCAGTACAGCATCGCCCTAGCACTTGCCGAAGGCACCCAGCAAGATCATGTCCAACACCAATGGATACACGATGCGCTGCTGATTGAATCGCACTCCAGCTCAGAGTCCACCGGCTTGGTGGGTATTCCCATGCACCACATTGCACTGCAAGGCGTGGATGAGAACGCCGATGCAGGCCCCATTCAAAAATGAGAACGCCATGACCGCCCAGCAAATTGCCATTGAACCAGCACTTTTGTTTGAACCAGAGCGCATTGTCTGGCCAGCCAACTGGGCAGGCCATGTCCCCTTTGCCGCCTGGCTCATCGCCCACCAAAAACCGGCCACGCTAGTAGAGTTAGGCACGCATAACGGGTTCTCCTACAGTGCGTTTTGCCAAGCGGTGCAAGAAGCGCAGCTGGCCACGCGCTGCTACGCTATCGACACATGGGAAGGTGACGACCACTCAGGCTACTACGGCGAACACATCTACCAGGATATAAAAGCCTGGCACGACGCCCGCTTCACCGCCTTCTCACAACTACGGCGCACCACCTTTGACCAAGCCGTGGCCGAATTTGCCGACGGCAGCATAGACCTACTGCACATCGACGGCCTGCACACCTACGAAGCGGTAAAACACGACTTCGACACCTGGCGAGCCAAGCTCTCCTCCCGCGCCATTGTGTTATTTCATGATACCGATGTTCGCCAGGGCGATTTTGGCGTCTGGCGCTTCTGGGAAGAGCTGACCCCACACTACCCGCATCTGCACTTTACCCACTGTAACGGCCTCGGTGTGCTGCTTGTTGGCGCCGAACAGCCCGCCGCACTTACCGCGTTGCACGCCCAGTTCCAGCAAGACCCCAGCAGCTTACAGCGGCTGTTTGCCCAACTAGGCGAACGCATTGAACTACGCGCCTACAGCCGCGAACTAGAGCGCCAACGCGATGAAGCCGTAGCGTTAAAAGGCGCACTAGAACACCAACTCCAACAGCTGCAGCAACAGCAACAGCAGCAACAACAAGAGCAACAGGAAGCCTTAGCCCACGCTTCTCAGCAAGCCGAAAGGCAGCAGCAAAAAATTGATACTCAAAACTCCCAAATCAACGCACTGCTGCAATCAAAAAGCTGGCGCTTAACTTCACCGCTACGTCAGTTGGCAAAATGGATGCGTTAAATGATGTACGCGTAGTGCCCTGCCCTGTTAGGGCCGGATATAGTAAGAGCCCTCGCCCAATTTGATAGTGGTGGCATACGATGCACTGTTGTCCGCTTTGGCTATCTCTTTTTCGCTCTGCACACAGCAACTTTGCACTGTGACGCTATCACAGCATGAATTTGACGACTGGCAAGCACATTGGCACCGCATAGGTAAGACTTTCGTACCTTTGGTTAATAAATCTTTGATAGTAAGCGGTGGTTTAAAATGACTATTTTAGTAACGGGTGGCGCAGGTTTTATCGGCTCAGCGGTGGTGCGTCACTTGATTGAAAATACGCCGCATGCGGTGGTCAACGTAGATGCGCTCACCTATGCCGGTAACCTGGAGTCGCTGGCCGCGGTGGAGGGCAACGAGCGCTATGCGTTTGAGCACGCGGATATTGGCGATGCTGCCCGTATGGCGGCTATTTTTGAGCGCTACCAGCCGGATGCGGTGATGCACCTGGCGGCGGAGTCCCATGTAGACCGCTCTATTGATGGCCCGGCGGCGTTTGTTCAAACCAATATCGTGGGTACTTATACGCTGTTAGAAGCGGCCCGCCAGTATTGGAAGGGCTTGCAGGCCACAGCCCCTGAAAAGGCGGCGGCGTTCCGCTTCCATCATGTGTCTACCGATGAGGTGTACGGCGATTTAGAAGGGCCTGAAGACCTGTTCACCGAGGAAACCCCTTACGCGCCCAGCTCGCCTTATTCGGCCAGTAAAGCAAGTTCTGACCATTTGGTGCGGGCTTGGCACCGTACCTATGGGCTGCCGGTGTTGGTAACCAACTGCTCGAATAACTATGGGCCTTATCACTTCCCTGAAAAGCTCATCCCGCTGATGATTTTGAACGCCCTGGCGGGTAAGCCGTTGCCGGTATATGGCGATGGCCAGCAGGTGCGCGATTGGCTATATGTAGAAGACCACGCCCGTGCGTTGGTCAAGGTCATCACCGAAGGCGTGGTAGGCGAAACCTATAATATCGGCGGGCATAACGAGAAGGCGAATCTTGAAGTAGTGGAAACGCTGTGCGACCTGCTGCAGGACCTGGTGCCTGCCGAGCGTTCCTACCGTGAGTTGATTACCTTTGTGCAAGACCGCCCAGGCCACGACCTGCGCTACGCCATTGATGCCAGCAAGATTGAGCGTGAACTTGGCTGGACGCCAGAAGAAACCTTTGAAACCGGGTTGCGTAAAACCGTGCAGTGGTATTTGGAAAACCGGCAGTGGTGGCAGCGGGTTCAGGATGGCAGCTACCAAGGGGAACGTTTAGGTAGCTTATAGCTCTGCTAGGGTCTCCCCATTTTCCGGCGTGTCATCGGCATAGTCCTCCCGAGGAGGTGAACAAGTCTGGTATTCGTGCCTCGGCGTCTGGCGCTCTTCTCCAGAGGGGGTAGAAAACACTTCGGCCTTGAGCAAACAGCCGTTGCCAGCCTCGCTGCAGGCTATAGAACGGGAATATCAGCCGGTGGTGTCGCTTCTGACGTTGCGCGTGCCGCACCAACTCCGGCGCTCGGTCCTGATAGGCCGCAAGCAGTGCCCAGGCCAGGCTGGCCAGCGCCACCAAGTTCTGCAGCGTCGTGAAACGGCGTGCCTGGACACCCTCCAGGTCGAACCCCTGCTTGGTGAACCGGTACCCCTCCTCGCAGGCCCAGCGATCCAGGTAAGCCTGAATCATCCGCTCGCCTTGGCGGCGACCACGCACCGGGCGCGTCGTCACCAGCACCAGGCGCTCCGACTTCTCATGATCGACAACGATCATCCACAGCGGCGTCTCCGGATGCTCCCGCAGTGTGACCTTGGTGATGCCGAACCGCACCGGGATATGCTGCCCACGGCGCAAATGGCCGCGGTGCTTCAGTGGCAGATCTCGGGCAATCTGCTGCGACGTCTTGGCGGTATCTCGCCACTGCCAGAAGCGCTGATTGGCGGCCCGGACCAGCACATGACGCTCGGCGCGCAGCCAGGCATCCCACAGCCGCCCTCGATCGCCGCCACGATCGATGACCCACAGTGGCCGGCCCTCCACATGGCGCTGCACGGTATCCATCACGCTCAGGATATCGGTGTTTTCACTGCGGTAGCCGCCGCGAGCCGGCGATAGCAGCCGCGTGAGCAGTGGCCAGGTGGTGCCCCGCCTCAGGTCGCGTGCCACCACGCTGATCAGCGGATAACCACCGACGATCTCGCCGGTATCACCGTCGCGAACGCGGGTTCGGTATTCACTGGCCGGGGCGCCATCCCGGTTCAGGTCGCCCGGATCGATGGCCAGCACCATGTCATCGGTGATGTAAGGCGTGATCCGCTGGAGCTGCAGTTGCTCCGCGGCCCAAGCAAGCTCGCTGTGCCGGGACAGCATGCGCGACAACCGCTTCTGCGTGTGGTGCAGCCGACAGGGTTCCTTCAAGGCGCGGGCGATCTCGGCCTGGCGCAAACTACCGCTGGCCAGGATGCCAAAGAGCGTTTCTGCCGCCAGCTTCACGACGGGTCGAGCGAGGTGATCCGACAGGTCGTCACACCAGCCGATCAGGCGAGCTTTCCATTTGGCGCGGTCTTTGGCATCTTGAAGCATCGGGGTTTTCCTTTTGGTTCATGGTGTTAGGGGTAACAACATGATACCGGCGGGAAAGCCCCCGATCTCGTTGATAGCACTGAAATTTTCAACGCTATTCAGGCAGTTACAGCACCACCTGTGGAAAAGTGGGGAGACGCTAGGGGACAACACTGGGTGAACGAGGAAATGACTGGCTGCGACTTGGGGGACGCGCGACTGAATCAAAGGTTGGCTGTCATGCTGGAAGCACTCGGTGATCGGCCAGACAAATCACTACCCACCGCCTTTCAGGACTGGGCCAATACCAAGGCCGCCTATCGCTTCTTCGCGAATGAGAATGTCAGCGAGGACAAGATTTTGGAGGGACATTTTGCCGCCTCAGCTTTGCGCATCCAAGCCACCGATGGCCCTATATTGATCCTGCAGGATACAACCGAGTTTTCTTTCAAGCGTTCGTCACCTGAGAAGATTGGTTTCATTAATGAATCAACCGGGCGCAAGATGAAGGAGGGACGGCACCTTAAACATACCGTCTGCGGGCTGTTAATGCACGCTAGTCTGGCTATCACAACGGAAGGGTTGCCCTTGGGTCTAACAGCTGCCAAATTCTGGACGCGGAACAAATTCAAAGGCACAGAAGCTCTCAAGCGCAAGGTTAATCCGACCCGCGTACCCATCGAGCAGAAAGAAAGCATGCGTTGGCTTGACAACCTGCAGCGTTCTACTGAGCTTGCAGGTTCGCCTGAACGGTGCGTGCATATCGGTGATCGCGAGAGTGACATTTTTGAACTCTTTTGTCTGGCTCAAGATCTTGGCACTCACTTTTTGATCCGCAGTTGCGTTGATCGTCTCGCCGGGGAGGGAGACACTACGATTTCTCAAGTGATGGCCAAGACTCAGGTCAGTGGAACACACGATATTCACTTTCGTGACAAGCGAGGCAATCAACAGGAGGCGACCCTATCGGTCAAGTATGCAACGATGACAGTTTGTCCACCGATTGGGAAACAGAAAAAGTACCCAAAACAGAAGCTTGGTATTATTTTTGCGGAAGAGAAAAACCCACCCGAAGGGCGTTCCCCTATCATCTGGAAGTTGGTCACTAACCTTCCCGTTGCTACTCACGCCGACGCAGTGCAAAAGCTTGTTTGGTATTCACGGCGTTGGAATATCGAGACATTCTTCAAGACGCTGAAAACGGGTTGCCGCATTGAGGATATACGTCTCGCTACAGCAGATCGACTTGCCAACTGCATTGCGCTCTGCTGTGTCGTGTCCTGGCGAATATCATGGTTGACTATACTGCAGCGCCAATCTTCAACGACCTCTCCTGCAGCTGTTTTTACTGATATTGAAAGAACGCTTCTCGACCGATCAATGCCATCAAACAGACAAGGCACACGACGCGATATAGCTTTTTATATGACCGCTGTCGCTCGCCTGGGTGGTTATCTGGATCGCTCAAGTGATCCTCTCCCAGGAACCACCGTTCTATGGCGAGGCTTCATTCGCTTAGCAGATCTTGTTGCTGGATTCCAAGCTGCCAATCCAGATGCATCATCGACTTGTGGGTAATTGCAAGTCCACCAACCCCACCTGTTGCGGCCTGAGTTAGACCGGTAGAGTGTCTTTCCAGCACCAGGGCAGCAGCGTGCCGAGGTCGTCATCCTCGCCGAGAGTTGGCAGGGCCTCGAACACGAACTGCAGGTACTCGTAGGGTGAGAGGCCGTTGGCCTTGGCCGTCTCGATCAGGCTGTAGATTGCCGCGCTGGCCTGGGCACCGCTCGGTGTGTGGCTGAACAGCCAGTTCTTGCGGCCGACGACGAAGGGGCGAATGGCGTTCTCGGCCGGGTTGTTGTCCAGCGGGATCAACCCGTCATCGAGCACAAGCAGGAGAGAGTATGACGCGGGTTAGGGATCTGCTGGGGCACTCTAGCTTGCTAGTAACGAGTCGATACAGCCACATTTTCGACTCAGGGCTGGATGATGTAGGAAAACGATTGCCACAACTCAGCGCGGCGTTCTGCGACCAAACTACGACCAGACACTGAACTAAAGCCGACAAGAGCCAAATTTCAGGCAAAAAAAAGGGGCCTAAGCCCCTGATTCTAAAGATGGTGCCGGTGGCCAGACTCGAACTGGCACACCCGTAAAGGCGGCGGATTTTGAATCCGCTGCGTCTACCAATTCCGCCACACCGGCAATGGAGGCGAATTATACGCAGATCGCCCGTCAAGTCAATCACATCGCTGACTTTATCGACCTAAAGCGCTATCCTAGGCGGCTTGTTTGACCACTGAAAAGAGCTTATTCACATGCAGCGTGCGGACTTCCATTTCGAGCTACCCGATGAGCTAATTGCCCGCTATCCGTCCGAGCAGCGCAGTGATTGCCGCTTACTGTGTGTGGATGGTCAAAGCGGCGCGCTGGCTCATCGCCGCTTTCCTGACCTGCTGGACCTACTTGAGCCGGGCGACCTGCTGGTGTTTAACGATACCCGCGTGATTCCCGCCCGCCTGCATGGCCATAAGGCCAGCGGCGGCAAGGTAGAAATGCTGCTGGAGCGCCCGCTGGATAGCCACCGGGGGCTGGCGCATATCCGCTCAAGCAAGTCGCCCAAGCCGGGCACTGAGCTGATTTTCGAAGGCGACATCCACGCCGTGGTCGAAGGCCGCCGCGACGCCCTATTCGAGCTGCGCTTTTTAGGCGACACGCCAATGATCGCGCTGCTGGAAAAGCACGGCCATATGCCGCTGCCGCCCTATATCACCCGGGAAGACGAGCTGAGCGACCGCGAGCGCTACCAAACCGTCTACGCCCGCCGCGATGGTGCCGTTGCGGCACCTACCGCTGGCCTTCACTTCGACCAGCCGCTGCTGGACGCCCTGGCCGAAAAAGGCATCAACAGTGCTTTCGTGACGCTGCACGTTGGTGCGGGCACCTTCCAGCCGGTGCGGGTGGACAACATCCTCGAACACCACATGCACAGCGAGTGGATCGAGGTGACCGACGCGACCTGCCAACAGATTCGCGAGACGCAAGCCGCCGGTAAACGCGTGATCGCCGTGGGAACGACGAGCGTTCGCTGCCTGGAGAGCGCTTGCATGAAAAGTAGCGATGGCCAGATAGCGCCGTTCAGTGGCGATACCGACATCTTCATCTACCCCGGCTATGAATGGCGCTGTGTGGATGCGCTAATCACTAACTTCCACCTGCCCGAATCCACCCTATTGATGCTGGTATCGGCGTTCGCGGGCTATGAGCACATCATGCAGGCCTACCGTACGGCAGTAGAAGAGCGCTACGCCTTCTTTAGCTATGGCGACGCCATGCTGCTGACCCGCTAACCGCCGCGCTTACCGATTGATTAACGAGTTATTGTGATGCGAAACGAATGCTTTATGCGCTTCGAGCGCCTAGCCGAAGACGGCCGCGCGCGCCGTGGCCGCCTGCACTTTCCCCGAGGCACGGTGGAAACCCCCGCGTTCATGCCGGTCGGCACCTACGGTACGGTCAAGGGCATGACGCCCGAGTCGGTCAAAGAGATCGGCGCGGAAATCATCCTGGGCAATACGTTCCACCTCTGGCTGCGCCCCGGCACGGATGTCATTGAAGCCCACGGCGACCTGCACGACTTCGCCCAGTGGGATAAACCGATCCTGACCGACTCCGGCGGCTTCCAGGTGTTCTCGCTGGGTGAAATGCGCAAAATCACCGAACAGGGCGTGCATTTCCGCTCGCCGGTGGATGGCAGCAAAGTGTTCATGGGGCCGGAAGAGTCCATGGCGGTTCAGCGCTCGCTGGGCTCTGACGTGGTGATGATCTTTGACGAGTGCACGCCCTACCCGGCCACGTTCGAAGAAGCCGAAAAATCCATGGAGCTGTCGCTACGCTGGGCCAAGCGCTCTCGCGATGCCCATGGCGATTCGCCTTCCGCACTGTTCGGCATTATCCAGGGCGGCATGCACCCTGAGCTGCGTGAGCGCTCGCTCAAGGGGCTACTTGAGATTGGTTTCGACGGTCTCGCCATCGGTGGCCTCTCGGTGGGCGAACCCAAAGAGGAGATGATCAAAGTCCTCGATTACCTGCCCACCTGGATGCCGGACGACACCCCGCGCTACCTGATGGGTGTGGGCAAGCCGGAAGACCTCGTTGAGGGCGTACGCCGCGGTGTGGATATGTTTGACTGCGTGATGCCCACGCGCAACGCTCGCAACGGCCACCTGTTCACGTCAGATGGCACTGTTAAAATCCGTAACGCCAAGCACCGTTTTGACACACGCCCGCTGGATGAAGAGTGTGATTGCCATACCTGCCAGAATTTCTCTCGTGGCTATCTGCACCACCTTGATCGCTGCAATGAAATGCTCGGTTCCATGCTCAATACCATCCATAACTTACGCTACTACCAGCGTGTGATGGCTGATTTGCGCGCGGCAATCGAAGCGGGTACATTGACGACCTTTGTGGAAAGCTTCTACGCAAGGCGCGGCCTCCCGGTGCCTCCCCTTGCAGAATCTGACACCTAAACAATAAAAGCCACTGGCTGAGGCGAGTGGCTTAATCCGTTCACCCATTGAGTGTTCTAACCCAGGAGTTCCCTGCAATGCTGGATTTCTTCATCTCACCAGCCCATGCCCAAGAAGCCGCTGCTGGCGGTGGCATCGCGCAAATTGTCATGCTGGTCGGCTTCGTACTGATTTTCTACTTCCTGCTGTGGCGCCCGCAAGCCAAGCGCGCCAAGCAGCACAAACAGCTGGTCTCCGGCCTCGCCAAGGGCGATGAAGTCGTGATCGGCGGCGGTTTGGTTGGCCGCGTGACCAAAGTCAGCGACGAGTTCCTGACCCTGGAAGTCTCTGAAGGTACCGAAGTCAACGTGCAGAAAAACGCCGTGGCTGCCGTACTGCCTAAAGGCACCATTAAGTCCATCTAACGCTTGCACTCCCCCCCCTGCCGACCCAGTGCCAGCCACCCCGGCAGGGGTGACATGGTAGCGTCGATGGTGAACGTTGCTGTGCCCAGCCTGTCTGTGCACAGCGATTCCGTTTGTAATTGAAGGCAGGGCTTGCATGCTCAACCGTTACCCCCTGTGGAAGTATCTGCTGATACTGGTCGTCCTGGTGGCTGGCCTTATCTACTCGCTTCCCAATCTATTCCCCGCAGATCCCGCTATTCAGGTTAGCGATGCCCAAGGCAACGCCCTGGATGAACGGCAAATTACCCGCGTTGAAGAAGCGCTCAGCGAGCGCGATATCGCCGTCAAAGCCGTTGAAGAGAACAATGGTCAATGGCTGATTCGTCTGCAAAGCGACGATGACCAGCTCGACGCGCGGGATATTGCCGCCGAAGTGCTTGGCCCCAACGCGACCGTGGCGCTCAACCTTGCCGATGCGACACCTGGCTGGCTGCAAGCTTTTTCTGCTTCCCCGATGACGCTGGGCCTTGATTTACGCGGTGGCGTTCACTTCCTACTGGAAGTGGATATGGACGCCGCGCTGGCCCAGCGCCTTGAGGTGAACGCCAGCGCCATCCGCGAACTGCTGCGCAGCGAGCGTATTCGCTACCGCAACACCACCATCGACGACCGCTCGCTGTCGATCGACTTCGCCAGCAGCGAAGACCGCGACGCCGCCCGCCGTTTGATCAGTCGCGACTTCCCCAACTTCGAATACACCAGCGAAGGGGATGGCCGTACCTCTAGGCTAGTGATGACGCTAAGCGACATGGCGGTAAACGAGATTCAGGACTACGCCATCAACCAGAACTTGACCACGCTGCGTAACCGCGTGAACGAGCTGGGCGTCGCCGAGCCCATGGTACAGCGCCAAGGCCCGAGCCAAATCGTGGTCGAGCTACCCGGCGTACAGGACACCGTGGCCGCCAAGCGGATCGTCGGTGCGACGGCCAACCTCGAATTTCGTCTCGAGGCGCGCCACGATACACCGGATGCCGAAACCGAACGCTTCGAGTTTCGTAACGACCCGGCCCGCTCAGCGGAGCTGATGCGCGATGTGATCATTACTGGTGACAGCGTTTCCAGCGCCAGCAACAGCTTCGACGAAAACGGTCGCCCTCAGGTCAACATCAACCTGGACGGCACCGGCGGTACGCTGATGAACCGCGCCACGCGCACCAACATTGGCCGCAACATGGCGGTGCTGTTCATCGAGCATAAGAGCGAAGACCGCATCGAAGTCGATCCGGAAACGGGCGAAGAGACCATTGTTCGCGAACCGTATACCGAGCGCGGCCTGATCAGCTTGGCGACCATTCAAAGTGCACTGGGCAACAGCTTCCGCATCACCGGCCTTGATTCCCCCACTGAAGCCGCCGAGCTTGCCCTGCTACTGCGTTCCGGTTCGCTAGCAGCGCCGATTTACTTCGTACAAGAACGCACCATTGGACCAAGCCTAGGCGCTGAAAACATCGAGCGCGGCTTGCTATCGGTGCAGATCGGCCTGCTACTAGTCGTGCTGTTTATGCTGGTGCGCTACAAGGTATTCGGTGTTTTTGCCAACATCGCCCTGGCGCTCAACCTCACGCTGCTAGTCGCCGTGATGTCGATGCTGGGCGCTACGCTCACGCTACCCGGTATTGCCGGTATCGTGTTGACGCTGGGCATGGCGGTGGACGCCAACGTGCTTATCTTTGAGCGGATACGCGAAGAACTGCGCAACGGCATGTCGATTCAGCAAGCTATTTACGCGGGTTATGAACGGGCGTTCACCTCGATTGTGGATGCCAACATCACCACGCTGCTGGTGGCGGTGATTCTGTTCTCGATTGGCACCGGCCCGGTAAAAGGCTTTGCCGTTACGCTCTCTATCGGCATTTTGACGTCAATGTTCACTGCGCTGCTGGTGACGCGCGCCATGGTCAACCTGACCTATGGTGGCAAGCCCGTCAAAAAGCTGTGGATCTAATTTTAATGGGATCTCAACACGCGCTCAGCACAGAATTTAAGAGGTGGTAATGAAACCCCTATCACAACTGCGCATCGACTTTATGGGACGGCGCAACCTTGCGTTTATCGTCTCGGCCGTGATGCTGATTGTCTCTATTGGCGCCATTTTGTTTCAGCAGCTCAACCTGGGCCTGGACTTTACCGGCGGCACCCTGGTGGAAGTGCGCTACGGCGTGGCACCTTCACTGGATGCCATTCGCCAACTGCTGGAAGACAGCGGTTTCCAAGATGTCTCGGTACAAACCTTTGGCGCTTCAACAGAAGTATTGATTCGCCTGCAGCAAGCGTTTGATGGCGACGTGGGTAACGAGGTTGTCAATCTGCTGCGTGCCAATGGCGATAGTGTCAACTTAGTGCGCGCCGAGTTCGTGGGCGCCCAGGTCGGCGACCAGCTGCGTGACCAGAGCGGCTTAGGCCTGCTCGTCGCGCTGGGCGTGGTGATGCTTTACGTAGCTTTCCGCTTCCAGTACAAGTTCGCCCTTGGTGCCCTGCTTGCCCTGCTGCACGACGTGATCATCGTGGTAGGCGTGTTCGCGCTGTTCCAGCTCGACTTCGACCTAACGGTGCTGGCAGCCATTCTGGCGGTCATCGGCTACTCGCTGAACGACACCATCGTGGTCTATGACCGCATCCGCGAGACGATCCGCACCTCGCGTATCGACGATATGCCGCAGATTTTCAACGAGGCGATTAACGCTACGTTGTCGCGCACATTAGCCACCTCAGGCACAACCGTGCTGGTACTGCTAGCGCTGCTGCTGCTCGGTGGCGATATGATCGAGAACTTCGCCATCGCCCTACTGGTGGGTATCGTGGTGGGTACGTTCTCATCTATCTATATCTCCGGCGCCCTGCTGATTCCGCTAAAACTCTCTCGGGAAGACCTGATTCCCACCAAGAAAGAAGTGGATGAAGAGGAGGAAGAGCTGCCGTAAGCACGCAAAAGCAGCCAACGAAAAGGCCCTACCGGGATTACCCGGCAGGGCCTTTTTACTACCATTTTAGTGACTACTCACCACTCACTACTCACTACTCACCACTCACTACGCAGCGCGACCGCGCCGCCAGTGATTAAAAGTGCGGCGCCAGCTGCTTAATCAGCGCTTTGTAGAGGCGCGGGCCAGCGGCCATTAGCTGGCTTTCAGCATTCACGGTCGGCTTCCCGTCCGGAGTGCCCATCAGCGCGCCCGCTTCTTTTAGCAGCAGCGTACCTACCTGCATATCCTGCTCTTCTAGGCCCAGCACAAAGACGCTGTCTACACGTCCTGCGGCCAGCTCGCACATATCCAGCAGGCCGCTGCCGGTCGCTACCAGGGTTTCTACCTGCGGCGCGAGCTGCTGGGTAATGGTTAAGTAAGCAGGCAGATGGCTCGGACGCAGCCAGGTTTCTGGCAGGCTCATCGCCATGCGTGTGGCAGGAATAGCGGTTGGTTTGCTAACCCGCATGCGCTTGTCGTTGTGCTGAGCGCCGCGGCCGCGACTGGCGATATATTCGTCATCACCAAAGGGAGAGATCACCACCGCGTGTTCGGGGCGACCTTTAACGAGACACACCACTGAGAGTGCAAAGCCCTTACCGGCTACCGCTAAGTTGGAGTAGCCGTGCAGCGGTTCAATTTTCCATACGGTATCTTCGCCTTCGCCTTCACCCGCTTTATAGGGCGTATAGCGGCCAGAGAAGCCGTGCAGAGGGTAGCCACGCTGCAGTTGTTGAATGATGGTCGCCTCGGCTTTACGCGCCGTGTCTTCCAGCAAGCGGTCGAGGTTAAATTCCTCATGGGCGTTTTCGATACGTTCGCGAACGCGTAAAAAGTGTTCAACAGCGCCACGCGCGGCGCGCAGCGTAAATTGGACCATCGGATTCATGATCGGGCCTTGTCACAGTGATGTTAAAGAACGGTTCAGGCGCAATACGCCTTTTGGCGGGCAATTCTAACAGAGGCCCCTCGGGCATGCCATCGACTCATGCTAAACTGCGCGTTTTACGCACATGAACCGGGCCTACTATGCTTGAGCGCATCCGAATTGTTTTAATTGGCACCAGCCACCCTGGCAACATTGGCGGCGTGGCACGCGCCATGCACAACATGGGCTTAGCTGATTTAGCCCTGGTCGCTCCTCGCTGCGATGTGATCACCCAAGACAGTATTTCTCGCGCCTCAGGTGCCGACCATCTACTTCACCAAGCTACAGTGCATGCCACACTTGAAGAAGCCGTGGCCGATTGCACGCTAGCTGTTGGCGCCAGCGCCCGCTCGCGCACGCTGCCCTGGCCGATGATATCGCCTCGGGAACTTGCCGAGCGCCTACCCGGCGAATGCCAGCCAGAAAATGCCCGTGTGGCGCTGGTGTTTGGCCGTGAAGACAGCGGCTTAACCAACGCCGAGCTGCAGCGCTGCCATGCCCATGTGCATATTCCGACCAACGCTGATTTTAGCTCGCTCAACCTTGCCGCGGCGGTTCAAGTGGTGGCCTACGAGTGTCGCATGGCGTGGCTAAGCCAGGCAGATGCCCCAACTGCTGTCGATGATAATGACGAGCTAGCGACCCACGAAGAGCTTGAGCGCTACTTCGAGCACTTAGAGCGCACGCTAATCGCCATCGAGTTTCACGACCCTGCCCTGCCGCGCCAGCTCATGGCACGCCTGCGCCGTCTCTATCTTCGGTCACGGCCTGAAAAGATGGAGATGAACATTCTGCGCGGCATCCTCTCGGCGACTGAAAAGGCCGCCCAACAGAGCGAGACGCAGCGTATAAATAAAGTATGAATAAAGAGAGTCGCGACAAACTCGGCTAACCCGTCACAGCGCTCTCGTCGTAAAAGGCGCCAGCAAAGCGGCAATGGCCTAAACTTGAAGTTACAACAACGCGCCCCAACATCGCCTTTTCGACTGCCGCTTTGCACTCACCATATACCAATACTGTATTGCTGCTGCCTCCCTTAACGCCCAAGGATCACCCATGTTTCAACGCCTGCGTGAAGACATCAATAGCGTATTTGACCGCGACCCGGCGGCACGTAACTTTCTTGAGGTGCTGACCAACTATCCCGGCCTGCACGCCCTGTTGCTGCACCGCTGCGGCCACTGGCTGTGGAAAAAGAACTTTAAGTGGCTAGCACGAACGCTATCGACCTTCTCCCGCTGGCTCACTGGCATTGAAATCCACCCAGGCGCAACCATTGGGCGGCGCTTTTTTATCGACCATGGCATGGGCGTGGTGATTGGTGAAACCGCACAGGTGGGCGATAACGTCACGCTCTACCAAGGCGTGACGCTAGGCGGCACCAGTTGGAACAAAGGCAAACGTCACCCTACGCTGGAAGATGGTGTGATTGTTGGTGCCGGCGCCAAGATACTGGGGCCGTTTACCGTGGGCGCAGGTGCCAAAATTGGCTCTAACGCGGTAGTTACAAAAGAGGTGCCAGCGGGAGCAACGGTGGTCGGCATCCCCGGCAAAATCGTCAAACGCGCCGCCCCGGATATGGAAGAGGCGCTGGATATCGACCCGGCCCGCCGGGAAGCCATCTGCCAGAAGTTTGGTTTCGATGCCTATGGCGTCAGCCAAGACATGCCCGACCCGGTGGCGCGTTCGATGCAGGCCATGCTCGATCACATGCACGCCGTGGACGAGCGTATCGAGCGCATGTGCTCAACGCTTCGCAAGCTCGACGCCAACTACCGCGATGGCCAGTTACCGGCTCTGCGAGATGAGGACTTTGCCGATATTCTGGATGAAAACGATACCGGCTGCCCTGGCCTTGGTCATACTGCCCAGGAACGCAGCAGCCCATCACCGGAAAGCAGCACCACGCGCAATAGTTGACCAAAGCACTCAGGATTTCCATAATGGCGCAACATTTGCTGCCAGCGCGCTGAAAGCTCAGCGACGAGGGGTACCTGCTATGCGCTTGACGACAAAAGGCCGTTACGCCGTTACGGCCATGCTGGATTTGGCGCTTAACGCCCCCAGCGGCCCTACCAGCCTGGGAGATATCTCCCTGCGACAGGAGATCTCGCTCTCTTACCTGGAGCAACTCTTCGCAAGGCTGCGCCGGGCGGGGCTAGTTAGCAGCGTGCGCGGGCCGGGTGGCGGTTACCTACTGGCCAAAGCACCCGAGGAGATCAGCGTCTCTCTGGTGATTGATGCAGTCAACGAAACCGTCGACGCGACCCGCTGCCAGGGGCTATCCGACTGCCAGCAGGGCGATACCTGTTTAACGCACCATTTATGGTGCGAGCTATCCGGGCAAATTCGCAGTTTTCTCGACGATATTACGCTGGCGCAGTTGATACAGCGCCCTGATGTGATCCGCATCGCTACCCGGCAAAAACAGCGGGTCGATGCTGGCATCCTCGCGTCTTCCCCCTGAAGGTATTTACTGCACGCTGGAATCTATGACGATGACCTCCACTCCCTCTCTGCCCATTTATCTCGATTATGCCGCCACGACGCCGGTCGATGGTCGTGTGGCTGAGGTGATGCAGCGCTACCTCACGGTAGACCAGCTGTTCGCCAACCCCGCTTCCCGCAGCCATATGCTGGGCTGGCAGGCCGAGCAGGTGGTGGAACAGGCGCGCCGCCAAGTGGCCGATATGATCGGCGCTGACCCGCGTGAAATCGTCTGGACCAGTGGCGCCACCGAAGCCAATAACCTAGCGCTGATTGGCTTTATGCGTGCTAACCGCGAACGTGGCATGCACCTTGTCACCTCCAGCATTGAGCATAAAGCGGTGGTAGACACCGCCAAGGCACTGGAGAGCGAAGGCTTCGAGATCACCTGGCTAACCCCAGGGCGCGATGGACGCATCACCCCTGAGCAACTGCGTGCCGCCATGCGCGACGACACGGCACTGGTATCGCTAATGGCGGTGAATAATGAGCTAGGCAGCATTCATGATATTGCCGCCCTAGCGGAAGTCACCCATGAGTTCGGGGCGGCGTTCCACACCGATGCCGCCCAGGCGGTGGGGCGTATTCCGCTCGACGTGGTCGCTCAGCATATTGATTTGATGTCGCTATCAGGCCACAAAGCCTACGGGCCTAAAGGGGTCGGCGCTCTGTATGTGAAACGCCACCCGGATATTCGCGTCGAGGCACTCATTCATGGTGGCGGCCACGAGCGCGGCATGCGCTCCGGCACGCTGCCTACTCATCAGATTGCCGGGATGGGTGAAGCGTTTAACGTCATGCAACAGCAGCAGGACGCGGATCAGGCCCATATTTCGGCGCTACGCGAACGCTTTCTAAGCGGCTTATCAAACCTGGAAGGCATCATCCCCAACTCCCCACTGGAGAACGCCGTTCCCAACATCTTGAACTTGGCGTTTGAAGGCGTGGATGGCGAGGCACTGCTGATGGCGCTTCGGGATGTGGCCGTGTCTACCGGCTCTGCCTGCAACTCGGCAAGCGTTGACCCGTCTTATGTACTACTGGGCATTGGTACGCCCCGTCGGCTCGCGCTCTCATCGCTGCGTATTAGCTTTGGGCGCTTTACCCAAGAGGCCGATATCGACCACGCATTAACCCTACTGCGCCACGCGGTGAGCGGCTTACGTGCGACCGCACGTTAGGCGGCTGACGCTCTCCTGACGCACTGCTAACGACTTCTTAAAGGAGAACGCTCCATGGCAACACTAAACATTACGCCCGCTGCAGCTGAACAAATTCAGCGTGTGCTCGACGAGCGCGGCCAGGGGCTAGGCCTGCGGGTATCCGTTAAACCCAGCGGCTGTTCTGGCTACAGCTATGTGCTTGATTTTGCCGATGAAGCACGGGATGACGATGTGCGTTTCGAAGATCACGGCGCAAGCGTCTACGTGGCTCCTGATGCCGTCGAGATGCTAGACGGCAGCGAAGTGGATTACGTCAACGAAGGCTTGAATCGCTTTTTCCGCTTCAACAACCCCAATGTAAAAGATCAGTGCGGCTGCGGTGAAAGCTTCACAGTCTAAGCTATCCGCCGTGGCTGTTGCGTATATCACCGGTATTCATCCCCACCGGGAGGCGCTATAATCGCGGCCACTCGGCAGCCGACGCAACATACGGCCCTAGCCGACCACTTTTTTCCTGCGCCGCCCCGGCTTTCCGGGGCGGCAATTTCTGCTTTATCCCTTTTAAGGAGATTTCTGCATGGCGACTGAACGTACTCTTTCCATCATCAAGCCCGATGCCGTTGCTAAAAATGCCATTGGCGAGATCATTGCACGCTTTGAAAAAGCGGGCCTGAAGGTCGTTGCCGCTAAAATGATGCACCTCTCCGAAGAGAAGGCTGGTGGCTTCTACGCCGAGCACAAAGAGCGTCCCTTCTTCAAAGACCTAGTTGGCTTCATGACCTCTGGCCCGGTAGTGGTACAAGTGCTGGAAGGCGAAGGCGCCATCGCTAAAAACCGTGAGCTGATGGGTGCTACCAACCCGAAAGAAGCCGCTCCGGGCACCATTCGCGCTGACTTTGCGGAAACAATCGACGCCAACGCTGTCCATGGCTCTGATTCTCCGGAAAGCGCTGAGCGCGAAATTAGCTACTTCTTCGGTAACGACGAAATCTGCCCGCGCTAAACCAAGCGCCGCCGTTTCAACCTTCGTTGCCGGCCATTTTCGCGGGGGCTTTGCCCCCGCCTCTTTCTGAACGCTGACCGCCATGACCACCACCGTAGCTCAACATACGCCTGCCCCCAACACGACTCCTGACAGCGCGACTGCTCAACAAGCGGCACCGGCACGCCAGAACCTGCTGGGGCTTTCCCGCGAGCAGATGGAAGCTTTCTTTTTATCAATTGGCGAAAAGAAATTCCGCGCCACTCAGGTAATGAAGTGGATTCACCAGGAAGGCATCGACGACTTCACGGCGATGACCAACCTGTCGAAACCGCTGCGCGACAAGCTCTCCCAAGTCGCTGAAATTCGCGGCCCGGGCGTTGTCTACGAAGGCACTTCCAGCGACGGCACCCGTAAATGGGTGTTAGAGGTTGAGGATGGCAGCTACGTAGAAACGGTGCTGATTCCCGCTGAAAACGGTAAGCGGCGCACGCTGTGTGTCTCTTCCCAAGTGGGTTGTTCGCTGGACTGTAGCTTCTGCTCTACCGGTAAACAGGGCTTCCAGCGTAACTTAACCGCCGCCGAGATTATCGGCCAGGTGTGGGTTGCCCAACGCAGTGTTGGCCCGCGCCGTGATACCGCCAATCGCCCGGTGACCAACGTGGTCATGATGGGTATGGGCGAACCGCTGCTCAATTTCGATAACGTCGTGCCCGCCATGAAGCTGATGCTCGACGATAACGGTTACGGGCTCTCCAAGCGCCGCGTCACGCTCTCCACATCGGGTGTTGTACCGATGATTGACAAGCTGGGCGATGAGATAGATGTGAGCCTTGCTATCTCGCTGCACGCCTCCACCGATGAGCTGCGCAACGAGCTAGTACCGATCAACCGTAAGTACAATATTCGTGCGCTGCTGGATGCCTGCCACCGTTATCTGGCCAAGTGCCCAGATAACCGTCAGGTCACGATTGAGTACACGCTGATCAAAGACGTCAACGATCAGCAAGAGCACGCCGAACAACTGGCCGCTTTGCTCAAAGAGCTGCCGTGTAAAATCAACCTGATTCCGTTTAACCCTTTCCCGAACTCAGGTTACGAGAAGCCATCGCGTAACCAAGTGATGCGCTTCCAACAGTGGCTGTACGACTTAGAGTACAACGCTACCGTGCGCATGACCCGTGGCGACGATATTGATGCCGCCTGTGGTCAGCTAGTGGGCCGCGTAAAAGACCGTACCAAACGTAGCGCACGCTATATTCAGTCCGTTCAGCTTGACGCTGACTAATCGCTGCTGTCTTGACATCCACCTGACACAGCGCTTTGATGGACACGCTTTTGCCGGGTGCTTACAAAGCATCCACCTTGCAGCACTGGCTCAATAGTTTCGACTTAAGAGGGCGTAGATGATCGGTCACCGCAGGCGCATTACCCTTTTTAGGATGCCCATGCTGTCCGTGCTTGCTGGCAGCCTGCTGCTGGCGGGCTGCGCCACCTCTGGCCAAGGGATCAGTGACGACGCCAACCCCGGCGCGGCAGAAGCCTACACCCAGCTTGGCGTCGCCTACCTAGAGCGTGATAACCTGCCCCGCGCGTTGAATGCCCTTGATCGTGCTCTTGAACTGGACCCGCGCCACCCTGAGGCACTTCAGGCGCTCGCGCTGGTCTATCAACAGCAGGGAGAGAGCGATCTTGCCAACCGCTACTTCCAGCAGGCGTTGAATGCAGCGCCCTCGTTTACTCGCGCGCGTAACAACTACGCCGCGTTTTTGTATCAGCAGGCGCAGTTTTCACAGGCCTGCGAACAGTTAGAAATAGCATCTCAGGATGCCCAGTACGCCAATCGTGCCCAGCTATTTACCAACCTGGGGCAGTGCTATTTGGCAATAGATGAATTTGATAAAGCGCGCGAACGTTTGCAACGCGCGCAAAGTATCGACCCGCGCAACCCACGCGGGTATTTAATGTTAGCCGAACTGGAAGTTTCACAGGGCAATTATGATCAGGCCTGGGCACCGCTGCAGAACTATCTGCAGCTAGCCGGCCCAGACCCAGCGGCACTGGAACTGGCGATCGATGTCGCCCTCGCCCGCGGTGACGACGCCGCGGCTGCCGACTACCAGCGCTTGCTAAACAACTGATTGCCGCCCTGATCACCACATTATTGAAGGATGCTCAGCTATGAGCGACACACAGTTACAAGATAGTGTTACTACGGCCCACAGCACAGCAACCCCCGGTGAGTTGCTTTCTCGTCAACGCGAATCGCTGGGCGTCCCGCTGACGGATGCCGCCCGAGCACTGAACCTGCGCCCTGCTGTGGTGGATGGCCTAGAGCGCGATAATTACGAAGAGATTCCCGTCGCTGCGTATCGTCGCGGCTACTTGCGCGCCTATGCCAAATATTTAGGCATGGACGAACGTGTGGTGCTTGAAGCTTACCAGGTTCGCCACGGCACCCGTGATGCCGAACGCAAGGTGGCCCCGGTTACCGTGACTAAGCCGCCATCCAAAGTAGGCGCATGGCTCTTTAAGTTAGTCACTCTGCTGGTGATTGCCGGGCTGATTGCCGTGACGGTTGCTTGGTGGCAAAGCAGAGGTGGCAGCGAGCCGCCGAGCATCGGCGCCTCACCCGCTATGGAAGAGAACGAAGCGTTCATCAGCGAACCCGAGCCAGCTCCAGAGCCTACTCCGGTGGTCACACCTGATGAGCCCGCCGCAACGGAGGAGTTGACTAACGATGTGGTCAGCGGCGAGCCCGCCGACAGCGATATTCGCGATAGCAGTGCGCCCGCTGCTGACAACGATGAGCCAACCGCTGCCGCTAGCGACGAACCTGCGGCCCCGGCGGTTGACGCCGACGCAGCGACCGATGTAGCTGAGGCGCCTGCTGAAGAGGTGGCCAATGCCGCCCCCGCTGCTAACCCCAACTTGCTGGAGCTGACGTTTAACGAGCAGTCCTGGACAGAGATTTTCGATGCCAACAACCAGCGTGTGTTTGTCGGTCTACAAACCCCCGGCACTACCGCGAGCGTTGAGGGCGAACCGCCTTTTCGTTTAACCGTCGGCAACGCCACCGGTGTAGAACTGCGCTACCAAGGTGAGCTCGTCAACCTTGCCGAGCGCGCCGGTACCAATAACGTTGCCCGCTTTACCCTGGGAGAGTGACTCGTCTTATGCACGCCCCTTCTCCGATTAAACGCCGTCTGTCACGCCAAATTCATGTTGGCAATGTGGCCGTGGGCGGCGATGCGCCGATTTCCGTACAGAGCATGACCAACACCAATACCCTGGATGTGGACGCCACCGTCGGCCAGATCCAGCAGTTGGAAAAAGCCGGAGCAGATATCGTACGCGTCTCTGTGCCGGATATGGACGCCGCTGAAGCCTTCGGCAAAATCAAGCAGCGCGTAGCCATCCCCCTCGTTGCCGACATTCATTTCGATTACAAAATCGCCCTGCGCGTCGCTGAGCTAGGCGTTGACTGTCTGCGCATCAATCCCGGCAATATTGGCCGGGAAGATCGCGTACGCGCTGTGGTAAGCGCCGCCCGCGACCACGGTATTCCAATCCGTATCGGGGTGAACGCCGGGTCGCTGGAAAAAGATCTGCAAAAGAAGTACGGCGAGCCTACGCCCGCCGCGCTGGTTGAGTCTGCCATGCGCCATATTGACCACCTGGACCGCCTCGATTTCCAGGAGTTTAAAGTCAGCGTGAAAGCGTCTGATGTGTTTATGGCGGTGGCCGCTTATCGCGACCTTGCCACCCGCATCGAGCAGCCGCTGCACCTGGGTATCACCGAAGCAGGCGGCCTGCGTTCGGGCACAGTGAAGTCCTCCATTGGCCTAGGCATGCTGTTGATGGACGGTATCGGCGACACCATCCGCGTCTCGCTGGCTGCCGACCCGGTGGAAGAGATCAAGGTCGGGTTCGACATGCTCAAGAGCCTGAAGCTGCGCGCCAAGGGCATTAACTTCATCGCCTGCCCCAGCTGCTCGCGACAGAACTTTGACGTCATCAGCACCATGAACCAGCTTGAAGAGCGCCTGGAAGATGTGATGACGCCGCTGGATGTCTCGGTGATTGGCTGTGTGGTCAACGGCCCCGGCGAAGCTAAAGAGACCGATATCGGCCTAACCGGCGGCTCACCCGCCAACTTGGTCTACATCGATGGCAAACCGGCGAGTAAGCTGCGCAACGATCATCTGGTAGATGACCTGGAAAAGCTGATCCGCGACAAGGTACGCCAGAAAGAGCAGCAGCAAGAGAACATGATTGCACGCAGCGTTTGACACCTGCGTTGCCTGCAACAGGCGGCACGCCTTGCGCCTCGCGCTGCCGCCCAGACAAGGAGTTTTCATTGAGCAAGTCCGCCGCTAAAAAGATTCAAGCCATCCGTGGTATGAACGACCTATTGCCCAGCGACAGCCCTCGCTGGCAATTTTTTGAGGGCAAAGTACGCCAATTGATGCACCGCTACGGCTTCGATGAAATTCGTACGCCAATCGTGGAGCAAACCGCGCTGTTTGCCCGCTCGATTGGCGAAGTCACCGATATCGTCGAGAAAGAGATGTACACCTTCGACGACCGCAACGGTGACAGCCTGACGCTGCGCCCTGAAGGCACCGCCAGCTGCGTGCGGGCGGCAATGGAACACGGCTTGCTGCATAACCAAACCCAGCGGCTTTGGTACCAAGGGCCGATGTTCCGCCACGAACGGCCTCAGAAAGGGCGTTACCGTCAGTTTCACCAAGTGGGCGTGGAAACCTACGGCTTTGATGGCCCGGACATTGATGCCGAAGTCATACTGCTCTCGGCACGGCTATGGCAAGAGCTTGGCTTGATGGAGCACGTCACCCTGGAGCTGAACTCCCTGGGTTCCGCTGAAGCACGGGCGGCCTACCGAGACAAACTGGTGGCCTACTTTGAGCAGCACCAAGACGTTCTCGATGAAGACTCCAAACGACGCTTAACCAGCAATCCGCTGCGCATTCTGGACTCCAAAAACCCGGATATGGCCGAGATGCTCAACGCGGCCCCGCAGTTGATGGATCATCTGGACGATGAGTCCCGCGCGCATTTCGAGCAGCTCAAAGCGATGCTGGATGCCGCCGGTATTCCGTACGTAGTCAACCCGCGCTTGGTGCGCGGCCTGGACTACTACTGCCGCACGGTGTTCGAGTGGACCACCACTGCGCTGGGCAGCCAGGGCACCGTCTGTGCCGGTGGCCGCTACGATGGTCTGGTCGAGCAGCTTGGTGGCAAACCCACGCCTGCGGTGGGCTTCGCCATGGGGATCGAGCGCCTGGTACTACTGCTGGAAACGCTCAACTTGGTACCTGATGAGGCCCTAGGCGGCTGCGACGCTTATCTAGTGCCGATGGATGACAGCGCCACCGTGGCAGCTCTCACCCTGGCAGAACAGCTGCGCAGCGCACTGCCCGACCTGCGCCTGCAGCTGCACTGCGGCGGCGGCAGCTTCAAGAGTCGCATGAAAAAGGCCGACAAGAGCGCCGCGCCGGTGGCAATTCTGCTGGGTGAGGATGAGCTCGCCAACCAAACCGCCACACTGAAGTTTCTGCGCGATGACCGCGAGCAGCAGCAGGTGGCCCAGGCAGCGTTGGCCGAGACGCTTCGCGAGTTACTGCCTAACCTACCGTCTCATTAACGTAACTGCCCCCAGCGATGCCTGGGGCGGATGAACACTCGTTAGCCGCAAAAGCGGCTGACCCATGAAACAGGAGGCCGCCCGTGGCGGAGCTGAGAAGCGAAGAAGAGCAGCTAGAAGTCGTCAAACGCTGGTGGAAAGAGAACGGGACCTCGCTCATTGCCGGTGCCGTTCTCGCTGCGGCGGGCGTCTTTGGTTGGAACGCATGGCAGAACTACCAAGAGGGTAAGTCAGAGGCAGCTTCTGCCCGATACCAGCAGCTCATCAACATGACCGCTGGCACCACCTTGGAAGGGGATCAGTTAAGCGCGGCACAAACGCTGATTGATGAGCTCACCGACGACTACGGCAACACCCTGTATGCCGAACTGGCACAGCTGCTGGAGGCCCGCCTGGCCGTGCAGGAAGGCGATCTGGCCGCGGCCAAGCAGGCACTGCAGGACGTGGCCAGCAACTCCTCACGCCGCTATGTGCAAAGCCTGGCATGGCTGCGCTTGGCACGCATTGAAGTGGCTGAAGGTAACCCGGAAGCCGCGCTAGCGCTTCTTGATCAGCCTATTTCCGATGCGCTGGCCGCTCAACAAGCCAACGTGCGAGGCGATGCTTTCCTGGCTCAGAACCAGCCAGAGCAGGCTCGCGATGCATGGCAAACCGCGCAGTCTATCGCCCAAACGCAGAACCAGCCGCTTTATGGCGTGCAGCTCAAGCTCGACGATCTCGGCGCCGAGGAGGCGACACAGTGATAACGACTAGCCTGTCAAAACCGCTTTTTTCTAAACATCTGATGCGCACCACGCTCGGCGCCATGGCGCTGGCGCTATTGGCTGGCTGTGCCAGCAAAGGTGAGCCAGCGTTCACGCCCAAAGAGCTGCGCAGCTTTGATGAAACCTCTTCGCTGGACAGCGTTTGGGGTCGCCGCGTTGGCGATGGCTTTGGCCCCGCTCGCTACCCCATCGCCCCATCCCGTGAAGGCGATACGGTCTTTGCAGCAGACACCAACGGTCTAGTGGCCGCGTTCAATGCCAACAGCGGCGAGCGTGAGTGGGAAGTCGAGCTGGATACCCCTATTTCTAGTGCGCTGAACGCGATTGCAGGCCAGGTGTACTTGGGCACCCGCAACGGTGAAGTGATTGCCCTCGACCAGCGCGACGGTAGCGTTGCCTGGCGTTCGCGGGTCACCAGCGAAGTACTGGCAGCTCCGCAAGCCAACCAGCAGCTACTGCTGGTTCAGAGCGTGGACGGCCAAATTACCGCTCTGGATCGCGCTAGCGGCGAAGAGCGCTGGGTGTATACCAGCTCGCAGCCTGCCTTGACGCTGCGTGGTACCGGAACGCCAATGGTCATCGACCCGGTCACCTTCGTGGGCTTGGCCAACGGACGCCTGGCGACGCTGGACAACCGCAGCGGCCAGCCCCTTTGGGAAATGCAGATTGCCACACCACGTGGCCGTAGCGACGTTGAGCGCCTAGTGGACCTGTCTGGCCAGCCAGTACTTAGCCCCGATGGCCTCCTGTTCGTGACTAGCTACAACGGCCGTGTGGTTGCGCTGGAAGCGACCCGTGGCGGTGTGCTGTGGGAAACCAACCTCTCCAGCCGCCACACGCCGATTCTGGTGGGCGACTTCTTATTTGTGGTCAGCGACGACAGCCACATCGTTGCCTTGGACGCCAACAGCGGCCAAGAGATCTGGCGTAACGATGACCTGGAAGATCGCTGGCTCACCGCCCCCGCCTTTGCCGATGGCCGCATCGTCGTGGGTGATTTTGAGGGTTATGTCCACCTCATCGACGCCCGCGAAGGCAACCTGGTCGGCCGCACCCGTATCGATGATTCGGGTATTAGCGTGCGCCCGGTGACTGAAGGCAGCACCATTCATGTCCAGGCCAACAATGGTCGCCTGGAAACCCTGGAAGTAACTCCATGACACCCGTCATTGCATTAGTCGGTCGCCCCAATGTGGGCAAATCGACGCTGTTTAACCGTCTGACCCGCTCGCGCGATGCGCTGGTGGCAGACTTTCCTGGCCTGACCCGTGACCGTAAATACGGTAACGGCATGCTGGGTGGAAAGGCGTACACCGTCATCGATACCGGCGGTATCAGCGGTGACGAAGAAGGCATCGATGCCGCGATGGCCGAGCAGTCCCTCGCGGCCATCGACGAAGCCGATATCGTGCTGTTCCTGGTCGATGCCCGCGCCGGGTTGAACGTCGCCGACGAAGCGATTGCCAACCACCTGCGCGTCAACCAGAAAAAGACCTGGCTGGTGGTCAACAAGACCGACGGCCTGGAAGAGCACTCGGCCATGGCCGATTTCTGGAAACTGGGCCTGGGTGACCCGTGGCCGATTGCCGCCGCTCATGGCCGCAACGTATCGCTGCTGATTGATACGGTGCTTGAACCCTTCCCCGAACGGGATGCCAGCATTCCTGCCGATACAGGCAGCAAAGGCATTCGCATTGGCGTGATTGGCCGCCCGAACGTGGGTAAATCTACGCTGGTCAACCGCCTGCTCGGTGAAGAGCGCGTGGTAGTATTCGATGAAGCGGGCACCACCCGCGACGCTATCGAAATCCCTTTCGAGCGCAACGGCAAGCCGTACGTGCTGATCGACACCGCCGGCATTCGGCGGCGTAAGAACGTGCGTGAAATCGCCGAAAAGTTCTCGATCATCAAAACGCTGGATGCGATCAAAGAGAGCCACGTGGCCGTCATGGTATTGGACGCCCGCAGCGGCTTGGTTGAGCAGGACCTGCACCTGCTGGACTACGTGCTCACCACAGGGCGTGCGTTGGTACTGGCGGTCAACAAGTGGGACGGGCTGGAGAGCGAAGCCAAAGAGAAGATGCGCGCCGACATCAAGCGCCGTCTGGGCTTTGCCGACTACGCCGAGCTGCACTTTATTTCCGCGCTGCATGGCACCGCAGTGGGCGACTTGTACCCCTCCATTGAGCGGGCGTTTAACGCCGCCAACGCGCACTGGTCGACCAACCGTCTCACCACGCTGCTGCAGGATGCGGTAAGCCAGCATCCGCCCCCCATGGTCAACGGCCGCCGCATCAAGCTGCGTATGGCTCACCAGGGTGGCAGCAACCCGCCGATTATTGTGGTGCATGGCAACCAGACAGCATCGCTGCCTGAGGCTTATCGTCGCTACCTGACCAATACCTTCCGTAAAGTGTTGAAGGTGCGCGGCACGCCGATGCGCTTTGAGTTCCGGTCGGGCAACAACCCGTTCGATAACATGGCGGGCGCCAGCGATAAAGAGAAAGCCAAAAAGCGCGAGCTTAACCGTACCAAAGAGGCGCGCAAAAGCCGCCGTTAAGCGCGGCACTTTGCTTCCCCGCCCGTTGTATACGCAGCGGGCGTTTTTGTTGGCACTACCACCGAATCTACTTGACAGAGCCCCCCTCCCGCCCTCAAATAGCGACGCTTTTCGTCACCTGCTCGACCGATCCTTTCTTATCAACACTTGCCCTTCTTAGGAGGGACGTACATGCACTACGCTTTTCGTCGCGGACGCGGCTTGGTTTTACTGCTGCTGGCGAGCCTGCTAACCGGCTGCTTGGCGTTGCCTCAAACAGGGTTGTTTGCGTTTCGTCTGGCGGTCACATCGCTGGGGATTGAGGACGTACGCATTGGCCCTTACAGCGTCAATGCTGGATTGGACACCAGCGATCTATCGAGCTTGCTGGCCTCTAGCCTGGGTGCTGGCAGCTTGCCGGTGCAAGCCACCCTGGCGATGGGGCTTGGCCTGCCCGCTGGCATGCCTCCGGTGGAGATGTCGGGCTTTCGCTGGACGCTGGACATGCCTGGCGTAGACCCAGTGCAAGGCAATTATGGGCAGAACGTTACCCTCACGTCTGGGGAAGACGCCAATCTCCGCCTGCCGGTGGCCTTTGATGTTCTAGCTGCAGACCACCAGCAAATGACGCCAATGCTAGAGCTGGCGAGCCAACTCGCCAGCCAAGGGGAGCTGCCTGCAGGCAGTGAACTGGCCATTACCCCAGGGGATTTGCGCGGCCTGGGCATGACACTGCCCGCTGGCCTGCTCACCCCGACCATTCGCTTGAACGTGGGCGCCGACGGGCAGCTCAACCCCCAGCGCTAAGGCTTGCCAAGCGCGCTACTCACCGCGCTCATGAAGGCGTTTGCGGCCCACGTACTGGGCCGCAAACTGCCACGCTGTCCGGCCGCTGCGCCCACCGCGTAGCGTGGCAAAACGTACCGCCTCCGCACGGGCGGCCTCATCCCACTCTTGCTGTCCACCAATACGACTCACCCAGTGTTCGCAAACCTCCAGATAGGTGGCTTGGCTAAACGGATGAAAGCCTAACCACAGGCCGAAACGGTCTGACAGCGAGATTTTCTCTTCCACCGCATCGCCGTGATGCAACTCCTCGCCCACCAACCGTGAACCGCTATTGTCATCCATCGACTCCGGCAGCAGGTGACGACGGTTCGAGGTGGCATAGAGCAGTACGTTATCTGGTGGCCCGGTCAGCGCGCCGTCTAGCACGCTCTTGAGCGCCTTATACGCGTCATCGTTACCCTCGAAGGAGAGATCGTCACAGTACACTACGAAGCGATGCGGCTGATCCCGCAGTTGTTCCACTAGCAGCGGCAGACTCGATAGATCATGTCGGTCAACCTGGATCAGCCGTAACCCCTCTGTGGCCAGCGAGTTGAGCAGCGCACGTATCACAGACGATTTCCCGCTACCTCGTGAGCCCCAGAGCAGCGCATGGTTAGCTGGCAGCCCCTGCAAAAATGCCCGGGTGTTATCGACCAACGCCAGCTTTTGGCGCTCAATGCCTAGCAGGTCGTCCAGCGTCATGGTGTCTCTCGGCGGTACCGGCACCAACCGCCCGCCCAGTGGGTGGCGCTGCCAGATGGCCGCGACATGGGTGTTCCATTCCACCGGCGTAGGCGCAGGCGGCAGCCAGTGGTCTACATGATCGAGTAACCGCGCTAGGCGCTGGCTTAATTCAGCATCCATCGTCATCCTCAGAGAGCGTTATGATAAGGGTTGGTTTACCACTAACAGTGGTTATTAACCAGCGCGAAAAACCGCTTACTTTTAGTGAGCGGATGGATAGCGCGGCATCCGCAGGATGCCCTTGCTGACGTTTTGTACAGTGCTATACTACGCACGTCGACACGACCTACCGAGGGGCACTCGGAAAGTGACGTCTGTGGAGACAATGTGAGACCTGGGGGATATGAGTTGGTTCGCCACCGTAAAAATCCCCACCGTGGGACTTTTACGGCGATAACCAAGCCATTCCCTCGGGCAATCGTCTTGGAAACAGAAACCAGGAAGGTAACAACCTGGGAATCCTCTTCCTTTCCGTCGCCAGACGGCAGCGCAAGTTGAGGGAAGGGAGGATGTCAACTTGTGTGCAAGGATCCCCACTCGTCTATAAGGAAACTATCTATGCGTTGGCTTCGCCCATTAGCGGTTACGGCGCTCTGCGCCTCAATCGCCGCCTGTACGACCTCCCCCACCGGTCGCTCGCAGCTATTGCTGCTCTCTGATAGCGAGCTGAACGAGATGGGCCGTCAGGCGTTTACCCAATATCAGCAGGAACTGCCCACAGCGGGTCAGGCAAGCCAGCGCTATGTGCAGTGTATTGCGGATGCCATTGTGGCAGAACTGCCTGCCGAGCAGCAGCAGTTAGACTGGCAAATCCGGGTGTTTGAATCCGAGCAGCCCAACGCCTTTGCCCTTCCTGGCGGCTACATGGGTGTGAACACGGGCATGCTGGATATTGCCACAACCCAGGACCAATTAGCCTCTGTGATTGGTCATGAGATTGGTCACGTGCTGGCCAACCACGCCAATGAGCGCGCCTCAACCGAGAGCGCCACGTCATTAGGCCTATCGGTACTCTCCAGCACCTCCGGCATGCAGTCCGCCGGTGGCCAGCAGCTGATGGGGGTACTCGGCATGGGCGCTCAGTACGGCATCGTACTACCATTCTCCCGCGCCCATGAGAGCGAGGCCGATGTGATTGGCCTAGACCTCATGGCCCAAGCAGGCTTCAACCCACGTGAAAGCGTCACTCTGTGGGAGAATATGCAGGCAGCCACCGGCGGCGGCGCGCCCCCCGTATGGATGTCGACCCACCCCGGGCAAGGCCAGCGCATTCAGGGCCTCCAAGCCAACATGGATCGGGCACTGACGAGTTATGAGCAGGCCCGCAACAACGGCCGCACTCCCAACTGCCCGCGTCCATAGCGGCGCTTAGAGGTTTCGATGATCCGTTTGGGTTTACTGCTGTTAGTCCTGCCGATTTTAGTACTGCTGGGCGTCTATTTTTGGGAGCTGGGCGACGTTCGCGCCTGCCAGCTTGAGGGCGGCTACTGGAACTATCTGGAAGGAGCTTGCTACGATACGCCACAACCTTTTGTGTCGTGGCTGCAGCGCTCGCCGCTGCTGGTGAATGGCGGCATGCTGTTATCCGTGGTGGGGCTGGTGATGTGTATGGTGGGGTTTTATACCAAACCGCGTTAGCCCAAGCACAACCTGAATGGGGGCGTTCGCCCCCATTGCCTCAACTATCGCCTATCCCCCTACCGGCTAATAGTTGAGCGATTGCCGCAGCAGCGTGCGCACGCTGGCCGTTTCAGGCCGCACGTTGCGCCATAGAAAAAACGACTCGGCGGCTTGCTCGACCAGCATTCCCAAACCATCCAGCAGCTTGGCGCCTCGCGGCCCTGCCCACTGTAGAAACACCGTCGGCTCTGAACCGTACATCATATCGTAGGCCCAGGCACCTTTGGCAAACAGCGTCTCCGGCAGCGGCGGCAGCTCGCCTGATAGGCTGGCACTGGTGCCGTTAATCACCAGATCAAACTGCCCGTCGATGGATGCTAAACCGCCGCCCTGGATATTGCCCAAGTCGGCAAACGCTTGGGCCAACTGCTCGGCTTTCTCTGCCGTGCGGTTGACGATAACGACCTCACTGGGCTGCTCCGCCAGCAGCGGTTCCAATACGCCACGCACCGCGCCGCCTGCGCCGATGACCAGCACACGCTTACCCGCCAGAGGGACGCGGTGATAGGCCAAATCCCGCACTAACCCGATACCGTCGGTGGTATCGCCATAGGTACGCCCGTTACCGCCCACAATCAGCGTATTCACCGCCTGTGCGCGTTTGGCACGGTGGCTCAGGGTATCGCAAAGCGCAAAGGCATCGCCTTTGAAGGGAACGGTCACGTTGGCACCACGGCCACCATCGGCGATAAACGCCCGCCATGCGTCGGCAAACCCCTCTACCGGCACCAGCTCGGCGGTGTAACTCATGGCCTGATGAGTCTGGCTGGCAAACTCACCGTGGATCAGCGGCGATTTAGAGTGTTTGATTGGGTTACCAAACACACAGTAGCGGTCAGTCATCGAAGCTCCTTAGGCGTTGTTCTGCTGGGTGGCCTCGGCCAACCAATCGCGTGGCACCAAATAGTCGTGCAGTTGCGCTTCACGGCTGCCCGGCTCGGGAGTGAAAGCGTACTCCCAACGGGCCAGCGGCGGCATGGACATCAGAATGGACTCCGTGCGCCCGCCGCTTTGCAGGCCAAACAGCGTACCCCGGTCCCACACCAGATTGAACTCCACGTAGCGGCCGCGGCGGTAAAGCTGGAAATCACGCTCGCGTTCGCCCCACGCGTCCTGCTTTCGGCGCTCGACAATGGGAAGGTAAGCATCCAGAAAGCTATCACCCACCGCGCGCTGAAACGCAAAACACTCTTCAAAGCTGCCTTCGTTCAAGTCATCAAAAAAGAGTCCGCCGACGCCACGGGTCTCCTCGCGGTGCTTCAGATAGAAGTAGTCGTCGCACCACGCTTTGTAGCGCTCGTAAACGCCCTCACCAAAGGGCGCGCAGGCCTCGCGGGCCACTTGGTGCCAGTGCACCACATCTTCAAACACCGGATAGTAGGGGGTTAGGTCAAAACCGCCACCAAACCACCACACCGGCGGCTCACCCTCTTTTGCGGCAATAAAGAAGCGAACGTTGCCGTGGCTTGTCGGCACATTGGGGTTTTCAGGATGCATCACCCAGGAGACTCCCACCGCGTGGAAGCTGCGCCCGGCTAGCTCGGGCCGGGCAGCAGTCGCAGACGGCGGCAGCTGCGCACCGTGGACATGGGAAAAGTTGACGCCGCCTTTTTCGAAAATAGCGCCCGACTCCATCACCCGCGAGCGGCCTCCGCCGCCCTCTTCGCGCTGCCAGCTATCCTCTTTGAACGCGGCCCGCCCATCGGCGGCAGCAAGCCCTTCACAGAGGCGCTCCTGAAGGTCGAGAAGGTACGCTTTAACGTCGTCTAGGTGCTCGTGGGCCACGGTAACTCCTGGTGAGGTGAATCGTGAATCGTGAATCGTGAATCGCTGACAGTGTGACGAAGCCGAGCGGCTAGTCACGCATCACTTTGCCGGTCACTAAATCGCGGATGGTGCTGGGTTTGGCATTGCCGCCCAATTCGCCCGCCACGATGGCGGCTACGTCATCGCCAAAGATCGTGGCGACTTCTTCCGCGCTCATAGCGGGCGGATCGCCTGCACGGTTAGCGGAAGTGGAGACGAGCGGCCCGCCAAACGCTTCGCACAGTGCTTTCATCAGCGGATGGTCGGTGACGCGTAGCGCCACGCTTTGATGAGCGCCGCGTACTAGGCCGTGGCTGCGACCATTGTCCGGCACCAGCCAAGTATTCGGGCCTGGCCAACTGGCCGCCAACGGCGCATGGAGTTCCAACGGCAACTGGTTCAACCAGGGCTGAAATTGCGCGATACTCGCCGCCACCAAAATCACGCCCTTGGCCGGGTCGCGCTCCTTCATACGCATGAGATGCGCCAGCGCTTCGTCGTTATCGGGGTCACAGCTTAACCCCCATACCGCTTCGGTGGGGCAGGCAATCACACCGCCTTTACGCAGCGCGCTCACCGCCGCTTTCACGTCAACCGCCGGTTTCATAGACGCTCCTGATAAGCTCTCAGCCAATCACAAAATTGAGTTTGCATCTTACCATGGCGCTGCCAGCCGCACCCAACCACCCGCCTGCTGCGTCACTTTGCCATCCAGCTCCAGCATCAATAGCCGCTGCTGGCACTCGCTGACCGAGATACCGGTGCTCTGCACCAACACATCAATGGGGGTAGGCGATGGGCCTAAGGCGTCTAACAGATTATCCGCCGACGGTAATTCAACACTCGGTTGATGAGCCAACGGCTCATCGGCTGCAACTGCTAGCGGCGCAGGCACAAAGCGCGACACCCAATGCTGTAACTCTTCGAGAATATCGTCCACATGGCGTACCAGGGTGGCGCCACTACGCAACAGTTGCAGGCAGCCACGAGCCTGGACATTGTGTAGCGAACCCGGCAGCGCAAACAGCTCGCGACCCTGCTCTAGGGCGAGGCGGGCGCTGACGAGCGAGCCACTCTTCTCGGCTGCTTCAACCACTAAAGTGCCTAGCGAAAGGCCCGTTACAATTCGGTTGCGCCGGGGGAAGAAGGCCGGACGGGCCACGGTGCCTGGTGGATGCTCAGAGAGCAGCAAGCCGCCGGGTAGCGTACTGAGCTGTTCATACAAATCACGATGGCGGGCGGGGTAGATGACATCAATACCACAGCCAAGCACGGCAATGGAGCTTCCACCTGCGGCGAGCGCCGCACGCTGAGCCACCCCATCCACACCCAGCGCCATCCCGCTGACAATGCACCAGCCTCGGTTGGCCAACTCCCGGGCAAACGCCTGGGCATGTCCACTCCCTTCCGACGTTGGGCGACGAGTACCTACCATGGCAAGGCCTGGGGCCTCTAACGCGCGAAGATCGCCCTGGGCCCATAGTACTGCTGGCGGGTCAGGAAGTTGGCTTAAAAGGTCTGGCCATGCAGGATGGTCGCGGTGAAGCAGATGGCGGTTGGGGCCTTCTTGTAACCAGGAGAGGGTGTCATTGACCGTTTGTTGCAGCGGGCTGCGTTCTGGCTGCGCCAGCCACAATCGCAGGGCATTGGCGGCATTGCTGGGCAAAGTCGCTAGCCACCCTTGTGGCCATTGCGGCTTGCGCGCCACCATTTGCGCAATCCGCGCAGCGCCCATACCGGGCAAAGCATTTACCGCCAGCCACTCCTTAGCGTCCATAGAGCTCCCCTTATATCAAATCTTGATGCACACCTTAGCGCGTCGGCGTGTGTACACTATCTCCCACTGCCAGCACCCTTGAGGCCTGCATGACCAAGGCGTAACTCATATGGTTATAGGGCCTGAACACCATCACCAATCCTGCCTCGGTATTGGGCAACCGCAGCAGTTCTTGGGTACGTGGGTCAGTTACCAACTCCCCTTGCTGGTCTACACGCAATACATGGCCCGGCTGTAGGCCGTCTTGCGTTCCCAGGTCCAGTGCCACCACTTGCAGCCGCCCAATAAATCGTACTCCGCCCGGTACCGCAACAATCTGGCCCGACACGTTATTCAACGGTGCGCGGGGAACAAAGGCATCGCTTAGCTCACGATCTTCTAGAGGCAGCAGGATGTCGTTATTACGCACTTCTTGGTAGGCGCTAAGCACTTCGATGCGAGCAATATCGCCCTCGCTGCCCAGGTAGCGCGCCTCGCCAATATTGATCAACTCATCGCCCAACAGTGCGCCATTGGCTGATACATAGGGCTCGCCTGGACGGTAGATGCCCAGGCGCGTTCTAGCGGGTACGTTGCCACGCACGTACAGGGTATCGCCTGCGCCGCTAATCAAGCGCTGGTTATCGCCGCCCACCACATACGCAAGCTCCTGCGGGCTCTCTCCTGGCTCCACCACGCGATGCTCCCGTAGAAAGGCGCGCACCACCTCCATCGGAATAGGAGTAATCGCCTCTCGTTTAGGCACTGTACGCATCTGCGGCGAGAGCTTTACGACCCCTTGGCCCCGCTCCACAGAAAGGCATGGTTGGCCTTGGCATGTCCCCAATACCAGCACATCGCCGGGGTAGATAAGGTGCGGGTTACGAACTTGCGGATTCGCCTGCCATAGCGAAGGCCACTGCCAGGGCGAGCGTAAATAACGGGCGGAGATATCCCACAGCGTGTCGCCAGGCACTACTTCGTAGCGCTGTGGCGCATCGTTGCGCAGCCCTTCCACGGCTAAGGCTGGCTGGCTGACCAACAGCACCCACATTAAGAGCACGCCAAAGACGCTATAATAAAGAGGCTTTAGAGCCACCATCCGATTCTCCCCGGGCAGTCGTTGGTGAAGCGGTTTAAGGGGCTGCACGGTGTCGCGCGTGCCCAGGATCGCTATCAGCATGATATAGTGGTCAATAGTAAAGTAGTTAGGCTCGCCGACACAGGTGGCAGCCAGCTCATCTTAAAGACTCAGCATAACGGTGATTGTAACGCCATGGCCAAACTTCCTATTCTCGAATTCCCCGACGAGCGCCTGCGCACCAAGGCGGTACCGGTGGAAACCGTTGACGACGAGGTCCGCCAGCTCGTTGACGATATGTTGGAGACCATGTACGACGCGCGCGGCATCGGCCTTGCCGCAACGCAAATCGATGTCCATCGCCGCGTGGTGGTGATGGATGTCAGCGACGATAACTCCCAACCGCTGGTGCTGATTAACCCGCGCTACGAGCCCATTGGCGATGCCAAAGAGCCGCTCTCCGAGGGCTGTTTGTCGATCCCTGAATACTACGCTGAAGTGCCGCGCTACCTGAAAGTGAAGCTCAACGCGCTGGATCGTAACGGTGAGCCCTACGAGCTGGAAGCAGATGGCCTACTGGCCCATTGCATTCAACATGAGTACGACCATCTGGAAGGCGTACTATTTGTGGATTACCTCTCACCGCTCAAGCGCGACCGGGTGATGAAAAAAATGCAAAAGCGCCACAAGCTGATGAACGACGCCTAACCGGCACCTCATCACCTGGCCACTGGCCGAGCTGACACGCTGCCCGCAGGCACTCGCCTGTAACAACAGCGCTGCCTCTCGGCCTTTGTGCGTTTCATAGATGGCACTTTCTCTCTTAAGGGCTCTCCACCATGTCACCGTTACGCGTTGTTTTTGCTGGCACGCCAGACTTCGCCGCCTCCAGCCTTGCTGCCGTTCTCGACAGCGAACACGAAGTGGTGGCGGTTTACACCCAACCCGACCGCCCTGCTGGACGCGGCCGCAAGCTCACGCCCAGCCCGGTCAAACAGCTAGCACAAGAGCACGGGCTGCCGGTGGTCCAACCCGCCAGTCTCAAAGACGCCGATGATCAAGCCGAACTGGCGGCACTGAACGCCGATGTGATGGTCGTCGTCGCCTATGGGCTGCTGCTACCCCAAGCGGTGCTGGACACGCCGCGCCTAGGCTGCATTAACGTGCACGCCTCGCTGCTGCCCCGCTGGCGCGGTGCGGCGCCGATTCAGCGCGCCATTGAAGCGGGCGACAGCGTCTCCGGTGTGACCATCATGCAAATGGATGCGGGGCTGGATACCGGCGCCATGCTGTATGAAGTGCGTACCCCAATTACCTCCCGCACCACCGGTGGCGACCTCCACGACCGGCTGGCCATTCAAGGTGCTAATGCGCTGATCCACGTGCTGGACAACCTCGACAACGGCAGCCTAGAGGCAACGCCTCAGCCGGAAGAGGGCGTGACCTACGCCGCCAAGCTCAGCAAGGCCGAGGCCGAGCTAGACTTTAGCCAGCCCGCCGAGCAGCTGGCGCGCAAAATCCGCGCCTTCAACCCGTGGCCGGTGGCTTGGTGCACGCTAGGTAACGACCGCCTGCGCCTACTCATGGCCAGCGTCGAGCAAGGTGAACAGCCGCCATCGCCCCCCGGTACGCTGTTGGAACATGGCGATGATCACCTGCGTATTGCCTGCGGCGAACAAGGGCAAGAAGTGCTGTGTGTCAGCCGTGCCCAGCTACCTGGCGGCAAAGCGATGGCGATACGCGACTTATTAAACGCCCGCCAAACCTCACTCACCGTCGGCGTTCGCCTTGGGCAAACCCCGCAAGGAGCTAGCCAATGAGCCAGCAACGCCCAGCCAAAGGCGGCAGCGGCCTAGATGTCCGCGCAGCCGCTGCCCGTAGCCTCGTCCCGGTTCTCACTGATAAAGGGTCGCTGGCCAGCTTGGATGAACATAGCGTAGTGGCCCGAGACCGTGGCCTGCTGAAAGAGCTCTGTTACGGCACCTGCCGCCGCCTTCCACGCCTAGAAGCACTGGCTAGCCAGCTCCTCAAACAGCCATTTAAAAAGCGCGATGCCGATATCCACGCTCTGCTGCTGGTAGGTATTTATCAGCTGCTTTATATGCGCATTCCTGCCCACGCAGCGGTAGGAGAAACCGCCGGGGCAGCACGCCTGCTTGGCAAAGAGTGGGCCACCCGAGTATTGAACGGCTGCCTGCGACGCCTGCAGCGTGAAGCCGACGCGCTGCAAGAAGTCGTTGATCGTGACGAAAACGTTGCCCTGGAGCATCCGCCCTGGCTGCTGGACGCCCTGCGCCACGCTTGGCCCGAACAGTGGCGTGCCATTGCCCAGGCCAATAACGAGCCAGGACCGATGACCCTACGCGTCAACCAGCACTATAACGACCGTGAAGCGTATCTCCAGCAGCTGACCGAGCAAGGCTTAGACGGGCATCTCTGTTGTCACGCTCCAGACGGCATTACGCTAACAACGCCCTGCGACGTTGCCATACTGCCCGGTTTTGAGCAGGGCCACGTCAGCGTGCAGGATGAAGCGGCGCAGCTCTCTGCAGCGCTGCTTGGCCCGGCGCTCGCCCCACGCCCCGGTGCTCACGTATTGGATGCTTGCTGCGCGCCTGGCGGCAAAACCGCCCATCTGTTAGAGCAGTTTGATATTGCACTCACCGCCATTGATAACGACAACCAGCGGCTGGCGCGGGTGGACGATACGCTCAGCCGCTTAGGGCTGAGCGCCGAGCTAAAGCACGCCGACGCCACTACCCGCGACTGGTGGAGCGGCACACCGTTTGACGCCATTTTGTTGGACGCCCCTTGCTCGGGCACGGGCGTGATTCGTCGCCACCCGGATATCAAAGCGCTACGCCGTAAAGAGGATATTCGTCAGCTCGCTAAACTGCAGCGCCAACTGCTGGATAACCTCTGGCCGCTACTGCGTCCTGGCGGCACGCTGCTCTACGCCACTTGCTCAGTGCTGCCCGAAGAGAATGCGGCACAAATCGATGCGTTTCTGGCCCGCACACCGGATGCCAACGCCACTACGCCCCACGATGTGGCCTGGGGAGAGCAGAGCGGTCAGGGACGCCAGCTGTTTCCCGCGCAAAGCAGTCACGATGGCTTTTTTTATGCCAGACTAGAGAAGCGGACGACCTAGGCGATGATATCGCTCTAAGCCGTTATTTCATCTGATTTTGCGCGGGATACCCGGTACTTCTAGTGCCGGGAGGGATAGCGCGTCGCCCGCAGGACGACTGGGTTACGCCACCGCCTGTCCCGCTCCTCCTGTTAGGTTGCTGAAGAGTGTGAAGTGATAGCCGTAGCCATCACCGCGTTGGATGAGGGTGCAGTATTTGTGCGAGATGCCTTGCACTGCACCGTATTCGGCTTGGATGTTGAAACTGCCGGTTTTGCGTATCGCGACACGCCCCGTATGGGTACCGGCCTTCTTACCGGTGGGTACTATCGCACGCACCATGTCCGGTTTGAAAGCCGTGCACCTGCTTCTGCCGCATCAAAAAGCCGCGTGGGAAGCCGTACTTTGTCAATCGCGTGCGTTGATAGCTGCCACGCCCCATCGCCTTGATCGTCAGTGTCGGCACTGTCCAGTCATGCAGCTTCTCGAAAGCACCCACGCAGGCGGCATCCAGGGCATGCGATTTGGGGATGTTGAGGCGCTGCCGGTTGTATTTGGTACGACCACCGCTGGCTACTGTCACCGGCAAGCCGGTGGCGTTGAGCGCGGAGAACAGCGCCCAGCGCGTGGCATTGACCGCACTGGCATCGCGCAGCGGTTGTTTAAGCTGGCGCTGCACACGTTCAAGCCGAGCGTTAGCGGTGTGGCCGTTGGCTTTCAGGCGCTTTTTCAGGCCTTTGTCAGTAGCGAAAAAATCCACCAGTGACAGCGCATCCTTGCTCTGGTTGCAGGGGTGGCAGCTTAGGGTCAAATTACTGACACGATTCGAGCCGCCGCGTGAACGCGGCACCACATGCTCGATCTCCAGCGGCGTATCGGTGGTGCCACAGTAGGCACACTCACGCCCCCATTTTTCCAGCAGGTACTCGCGTACTTCGTAGCCCAGCAAGGTGCCTTGCTGGTACTCCACACCGCTGATCTCTGGGTTATCCAGCTTCTGCGTATCAAAGCGCACCAACTCTTGGCTGATGGCTGTTACAGGAGCCAAACGA
>NZ_JBSXNH010000059.1:0-2863 GCF_056857535.1 Vreelandella sp. L-25 | reverse complement strand
AACGGCTGTTTGCTCAAGGCCGAAGTGTTTTCTACCCCCTCTGGAGAAGAGCGCCAGACGCCGAGGCGCGAATACCAGACTTGTTCACCTCCTCAGGAGGACTATGCCGATGACACGCCGGAAAAAATGGGGAGACCCTAGACGCCCCGCCGCTAGACACAGCCCGCCCACCCGGGTACGATACGCACCCAAAGCGCCCGTAGCTCAGTTGGATAGAGTGTCGGCCTCCGAAGCCGAAGGTCGCAGGTTCAATTCCTGCCGGGCGCGCCAAACATATCAAGGGCTTACGTTAACGCGTAAGCCCTTTTGTTTTGTGTGTGCCCAAATGGTGCCCATGTTGCGCCCTCTTTTTGTTTTCCCATCGCTGCGGCTGACATTTTCTGAATGACGTTCGGCTATTTAAAGGCACAACGTTGGGCACACCCATTATTAGGTAATGCCCACCCATTCTGCTAACTGCTGATTTGCCTTCAACCTTTGTCGTTGTAATAACGTGCTATTGAAAATTGCATCCAGAGGGGACGTGGGTGTCGCAAGCGGCAGCGCAACGGCTGCTTCATCACGAAACTGCTGGCAGATCGTTGCGTTGTCATCGAGACATTGCCACCAGTGTAAGATATCCAGTTTAGCTCTCTGCATTACGTCAGCAGCAGGCAGTCGATCCGATTTCGCTTGATTGGCTTTTTCCGTTGTTGGCAGTAGGTTCCATAAATCGTTGTTGTTCCAGCGAGACCAAGGAAAGCAGTGGTCTATGGCGTAATTCTTTTGTCTGTGCAGATCACTACGTGACCATACACAAGGTAATGGGGTAGGGTTTTGTAAACGTTGAGAAACGAGCTGGCGCACTTGCCGAGTGTCTCGACAACTTTCCTGCCACTGTAAAGCGAGGTGCAAAGTACCTGTATCGTAGGAGGCATCATATCGCTGCATTAACTGAACCCACTCATGCACGATAGCGGGCTCTAACCAACAGGCATAGCGGCTCATCGCGTCCCATAGCGTTGTAGGAACGCGAAATATTCCGAAAGAAGCCAGCGTGGCGCTATCAAGTCGAACGGCCTGTTCGCGTATGCGTCGCCCTTGATAACTCCCGTCAAAGATAGGGCGTAAACTGCCGGGCCAAGTCGTAAAGTGGGCTGGCATCTTAAGAATGGTCTGGCAGGCATCGCGTATTGAACGCATTACTGTGGCAGCACATTCAGGGTCATAAAACGCTGAGCCAATACGAAGGTCATGTGGCGACAGTTGCTTCAAACGATAGAAATCATCTTTAGCAAAGCCATAGCCTTTTTTACCTGGCGCTTGTCGCAGATCGCGTTCTATCAGCAGTGGGCGAAATAGTTTGATCCAAAAAAGGCCCACCGCTCCTAAAGGTATCGTCACCCACTCTTCTGTTCGTAACATCACAATGCCGGGTGCGCTATCGGCCAAGCGAGTCAACGTGCGAAGCAAACCAAGCTTGTAAGAAGACGCTTTATCGTCATTAACGATGATGTGCCGAAGGGAAGGCAGGGCGCCTGTGCCATCATCAGGCAGTCTAAACACCCGCAGATGCCAGGCAACACCCTGGCGACCAAGCTGGTCGTCGTTATGGCTTGCTTGCACGGGCAGCAGTGCTAAATCAAATGCCCAGCTATCCAACACACCTGTATTTACAGAGTAAAACTGACGCTTATCGCTATCTGAGCTTTCACGATACGTAATAACTAAAAGCCCGCCTGGTGCGAGCAGTGAGCTAAGTACCCGCAACGAACGTTGCTGCTCATCAGTGGATAAATGCATCCAAACGGCTGACACCAGAATTAATTGAAAGCGCTGCGAAAGCTGACGAACGCGATTTAAAGCAGGTAAGGTGTCGTCAATCCAACTGACATCCCCTTCGGGAGTATAGGTTTCTCCGAGTGCCCTCAGCTTTTCTGCGGGCTCTATCGCCATCACCTGCCAGCCGCGCTCTGCAAGTGCCTTAGCATCGCGCCCGCTACCCGCGCCAATGTCTAGGGCTAAGCCGGGCTGAGTAGGAAGATGATGCAGCCATTCACCATGTACACGCTCAAAACTCAGCGACTGATATTGGTTAAACAATTGTTGAGCGTTATCGTTGTAGAAACGCGCCGTCGGTATGGTTATTGGAGAGTTTGTCATGCCCAGCCTTGGTAATTAGCCCATGCCCTGACCTTATCAGCTTTGTGCATGTTCGGCGTTGTGTGCAGAGGGCTTCAGCTCGATCAAGGGAAAGAATAACGCTGCTTGCAACGTGCCTCCGTGTACTTCACCTGCCTACCAGAGTATTTATTGCCTCGTGCTTCCACCGTTATCGCGGAAGTAATCGTCTTTAGCGACCAGCCCAATATCGCCTGTCTGTAATCCAGCATCACCCTCTTCACTGAATAAGTTTTGCACACGACGTTCCTGCTTGAAGTAAGCCAAAGTGCGGAAGAAGCAGTCTTCACAAAGATGGGCTTCGTAGCGTTCGCCATCATGTTGAGATCCATAGCCCCAATGCGCTTGAAGTGTCGCAAATTCAAGACCGCCGTTTACTGTTTGTGTAGAGGTCAGGCAGACATCACAGCGCACGTCAGTCACTGCATCGACTTCTACTTTTTCAGTCACTTTCATCTTGTTCTCCCTTATCTGCGATTGGCTGCTACTTGCCTGAAGCGCCTTACCAACTGGTGCAGTATAGGGCGTGGCAAGTGGCGGATAGCGCTCCAGTGATGGGGTGTTGTGCCAAAAGCTCAGTCGTTGTCGCTGGGTTGATACTCAAATAAGTCTCCAACCTGACAGTCAAAGTATCGGCATAGCGCTTCCACCGCTTCAAGCTCGATGCGGCTGGCTGATTCGTGATAGAGCCTCGTAATCGTTC